>JBCCKZ010000321.1:0-6440 GCA_039027135.1 Planctomycetota bacterium | reverse complement strand
TTGGAGAGAAGGACTGCGATTTATTCATACGATATCGGGTCAAGTTTTGATGCGGCGGAGACGGCGGTCGTGTCGCCAAACGGAAAGTACATTGCTTTGGAAAATGATGATGACGTCTATTTGGTCGAGACTCTGAGCGGCGAATTGCACGGTCGATTCAGTCCGCCTGATGGCGTGGATCGCATGGCATTCTCGCCTGACGGGCTGCGCATTGCCGGCTACAATTCTCGCACGGCATGGGCTTGGGATTTGCAATCCAATGAGCTGTTATGGGGCGTGGACTTTGTTGATGTAAACTCCGATCAGCACCATCGCGCGATATGGACCAGCAATGATTATCTGATTATGAAAGGCAAGGTGCTGGTCGATGCAACGAGTGGTGACATCGTTTGGCGATTTGAGAAAGAGGTTGATCAAGGAAAAAAACCGCACCACTCAAATCGTAGGTGCCGTCAGTGGTTTGAACTGGATTCTGAGCTATAAGAAAATGGTTCCTGTCAAACTGTCACTGCAAGATTTGCTGAAGGTCAGCGACGATGGAAAATCCGTGTACGGTGTTGACGGATTGAAGTGACTTAACAGCTTTTCGTATCTTAGATTTTTCAATGTACCAATGGGATTACGCAAGTTCCTCCAAATCTGCCCCTCTGAAATATCTCTATCCGGATGTTACGGGAGTGAGCCTTCGATTATCCTTTTCAGTGTTCACACTTGAATTGGATACGAATTATGAGCAACGAATCACCTTACGCGTCTCCCAACTCGGATCTCAAGGACAATGAACCGCCGGCGAAAGAGGCGAAGCCGCTCCCACCCAGCGGCTCACTCCCTGAGATCACGTTGCGAGTGATTGTGCTTGGCTTGATCCTGTCAGTTGTGATGGGTGCGGCGAATGTCTATGTTGGGCTTAAGGCGGGCATGACCGTGTCGGCTTCGATTCCAGCCGCGGTGATGGCGATGTTGTTGTTTCGGCTTTTGTTCAAGAATTCGAGCATTCTCGAAGCCAATCAAGTGCAAACGTGTGCTTCAGCGGGCGAATCGTTGGCGGCAGGGATCATCTTTACCATGCCTGCCATGATCCTGATCGGATTTTGGGAAAGCTTTGATTTCTGGACCATCACAGCGGTTGCCTTTACCGGCGGACTTCTCGGGATCTTGTTTATGATTCCGATGCGCAAGGTTTTTGTCGTCGACAACGATGAACTGAAGTATCCGGAAGGAATCGCCTGTGCCTCGGTTTTGCAAGCAGGTGAAGAGGGCGCCGATGACGGTTCCGCGAAAAGCTTGATCGCTGGAGGATTGCTCGGAGGAATTTTTAAGTTGCTTGGCGGCTTTCTTTCTCTGTTCAGCAGCAGTTTAGAAGCAGCGACCATATCGGGATCACGCATTTTCTACTTCGGTGGTGACCTGTCTCCAATGTTGGTGGCGGTCGGACTAATCGTACGATTGAATGTTACCGTGTTGATATTTATTGGTGGCGCTATTGCGTGGCTGTTGGCGATTCCACTTATTGGTGGTGGAGATCCTTCTGCCGAAGCGGGTGCCGTTGAACAGGCTTACGGGATTTGGAACGCAAAGATTCGCTACTTTGGCGTTGGTGCCATGGTCGTCGGTGGCTTCGCATCGTTGATCTCGGTGCGTCATGGATTGATGGCTGCGATCAAGCACATGACATCCGGGTCTTCGGACAGCGATGACTCGCAACGCGATATCCCAACGTTTGTGATCTTTGCGCTGGGCGGGCTGTGTGTGGTTTTGTTGGCGGTCGTCAACTATTGGTTTACGCAGGACACCGGCATAACGGCTCTTTCGACGGTCGTAATGTTGGTGATGGGTTTCTTCTTCACCGCGGTGGCAAGCTACATCGTTGGGCTTGTTGGAAACTCGAACAGTCCTGTTTCAGGAATGACAATTACAGCTGTCCTAGTTGCTGGCGCAATGCTCTGGTTGTTTGGATATACGGGAACCGAGGGCATGGTCGCGACGTTGGGCGTCGCCGCAATCGTTTGCTGCATTGCCTGCACCAGCGGAGATGTTTGCAATGATTTGAAAACCGGAACCATCGTTGGCGCGTCACCATTTCGCCAGCAGATCATGCAAGTTTTGGGAGTCTTTGTTGCGGCGTTTGTGATGGCACCAATATTGACTTTGCTTCACGAGAATACGGCGGACGGAATGGGAATTGGGGGTCGGGAATTGCCTGCTCCCCAAGCAGGTTTGTTCGCCAGTCTTGCTGAGGGCTTTTTTGGTAATGGTCAACTGGAATGGGGCATGATTGGCTATGGTGCCGTTCTTGGTGTTGCAATATTGGGTGTCGACGAATTCTTAAAGCGAAGTGGCTCCAAGTTTCGCGCTTACTTGATGCCGATTGCCGTTGGAATGTACCTGCCGTTTGGTTTGGCGACGCCGATTTTGATCGGCGGATTAATCGCTCACTTTTACACGCGCGGCAAGCCAGAATCACAGCATGATTCGGTTTTGCACAACGGAGTGCTGTTTTCGTCTGGAGTGATTGCGGGCGAAGCTTTGACCGCAGTTGGAATCGCTGCTTTTGCCGCACTTGGAATCAAGGCGTTGGATCTTGGGCAGGGGGAGATGGCGACCACGATCTTGTCGATTGCGGCAGCGGTTGCGGCGGTCGTCGCGTTCATCGTCATGAGCAAACCGAAGAAGTAAAGGTGGATTCTGAATCTAGAGAATCGGTTTGGCGTGGACGCCTTTTGCTGATCGTTGCCGCCGTGCTTTGGAGTACTAGCGGGTTTTTCGCCAAGGCGCCGATCTTTGCTGATTGGCCTGTTGAAACTCGCGGTACTGCACTTGCGTTCTGGCGAGCATTTTTTGCTGCGGGCGTGCTGATCTTTTTTGTGCGTAAAGTGCAGTGGTCACGGCGATTGCTGCCTATGATCACAATCTTTGCGCTGATGAATTGGACGTATTTAAGCGGAATGGTCTACTGCGAGGCGTCGCTGGCGATCTGGTTGCAGTACACGTCGCCAGCTTGGGTATTCCTGATCAGCTGGTTACTCTGGCATGAAAAGCCAAAACGTAAGGACTGGGTTTTACTGGCGTTCGCATCAGTTGGCGTCACGGTCATTTTGTGGGCCGAGCTAAGCGGTGCTTCCTCAAAGGGTGTGCTTTATGGATTGGCCTCGGGCGTGTTTTTTGCGGGCGTCGTCGTTTCGTTGCGGCAACTACGTGACCTAGATGCGGCTTGGCTGATCTTCCTGAATCACGCAGTTACTGCCTTGTTGTTTTGCCCCAGCGTTGTGACCAGTGAGACATCGTGGCCTTCTGGCAGCCAGTGGATCTATCTTGCGCTTTTTGGCGGACTTCAGATGGGTCTGCCTTATGTGCTTTTTGCAAAAGGGTTGAAATCAATCTCCAGTCATGAGGCGAGTGGAATATCACTGCTAGAGCCGATCCTTGTTCCGCTTTGGGTGTTTATTGCATGGCGGACTGCGGAGGACTATCAATATCCGGCGATCACGACTTTGGTCGGTGCGGCTCTAATTTTGGCAGGATTGATTGTCAGTCTGGAAAGACCGAAAGATTCGATTCGGAAAACCGAAGCAAATGGTGATGAGCCTCAGTTATGATCATGGGTTGAGGTTTGTTTTCAAATCAGAGTGCCCGTGAGTAGAGGCTTGGAGCCTGTACAATTTGAAAAAGCACAGGCTGAAGCCTATACGCGCCTACGCACGCTGAAAGAGTATTCCAGAAACAAGAGAAGATGAGTGATCTTGATCCAGCAATTGAAGCGATTCGGCAAGCGGTGAAGCTCGCCCCAGGCAATGTTGAGCTCATTACGCATCTCTGCGATGTGTTGACGCGGTTGGGCAAGCATGAAGAAGCCGAAACCGAATACCGCAATGCACTTAGGGATATGCCAAGCAGCGAAACACTTCAGCTTGGACTTGCGCGTTGCTATTACTTGCAGTCAAAAGATTCGCATGCCATGTCGATTTTGGAGACGATTGAATCAAAAGGCAGAATGTTTCCAGCGGCAATGGTCCTGCATGCCAAGCTCATGTATCGGGCAGGCGATGTCTCTTCGGCGGTTGCACGATACAAGGAAGCTGTTGAACTTGCCCCAGATGTAATTGACGACGAGTTCTCGAGCTTATTGGGTATTGGAAGCTGGAACGAAGACAATGAGGAGGTTGTCGATGGGCGCATGCGAGTCGGACATGTCGAAGATGAGCATGTTGCTTCCGAAACCAATATTGAGCGTCCGAAAATCAAATTTGCCGACGTCGGTGGCATGGAGTCGGTCAAGGAAGATATTCGACTGAAGATCATATACCCGCTTGAGCACGCGGAGATGTACGCCGCCTACGGAAAGAAAATTGGTGGCGGGATTCTACTCTACGGTGCACCGGGTTGCGGCAAGACTCATCTCGCTCGCGCCACCGCTGGCGAAGTTAGTGCGACGTTCATCTCTGTTGGTATCAACGATGTGTTGGATATGTGGATTGGCAACAGCGAACGCAACCTAAGCGAGATATTTCAGCGGGCTCGAGCCAATGCACCCTGTGTTCTTTTTTTTGATGAAGTGGACGCTCTTGGCGCTAGCCGCGCTGATATGCGACAGAGCGGCGGACGACATCTGATTAACCAGTTTCTTTCGGAAATGGATGGTGTTGAGAACTCCAATGATGGTTTATTAATCATTGGTGCAACCAATGCGCCATGGCACATCGACACGGCGTTTCGCCGTCCGGGAAGATTTGACCAAGTCATATTTGTTCCGCCCCCTGATGATTCAGCTCGCCAAGAGATTTTGCGAATGCATCTATCGGGCAAACCGCAGGAGCAAAAGTTGGATTTGGGAAAGGTGGCCGCAAAGTTGAGTGATTTTTCCGGTGCCGACTTGAAGGCGATCGTTGATCGAACTGTGGAAACAAAGTTGCAACAGGCCATCAAGTCTGGACGTCCGTCTCCGATTTCAACCAAAGATTTGCTTGTCACCGCCAAAGCAGCTACGGCGACGACTCGCGAGTGGTTTGCGACTGCCCGAAATCACGCCGTGTATTCCAACCAAGGCGGTACCTATGATGATATCCTCGCCTACCTGAACATCAAAAAATAGCCTTCCATGGATCAACTGCATCGTCGTGCACAATTATTGATCAACCAGAATCGTTTTGATCTGGCGGAAAAGGAACTGGGTGTCATCCTTTCGAAGAACCCACATGATGCCGTTGCGCTTTTGCTTGTTTCGATCTGCTACAAACGAACCAAGCGCTATCAGGAAGCAACCGAAGCGGCGCAACAGGCCATTTCCCTTGAGCCTGACAACCCAAGGTGCCATTTGATTTTGGCCTCGATATTCCTGATGCGAAATCGATACGATGGAGCGGAGGATGCGGCACTTGAGTCATTGCGGCTGGACCCCTACGACGAAGATGCCTATGCGCTGATGGCTCAGTTAAAGTATCAACAAAAAGACTGGGAGCAGTCTCTGGACTACGCCGAACAGGGGTTGGAGATTGACCCAGATGAGCCAGCATGCCAGAGTTTGCGATCGCTTTCTCTAGAACGACTCGGACGACATGATGTTGCAGTGGCAGCCGCAGAGGAGTCGCTTTCTCGGAATCCCGACGATTCTTATTCGCATGCTACCCACGGCTGGGCGCTATTAAACAACGGTGATCACAAGAAAGCACAAGACAGCTTCCGCGAAGCATTACGCTTGGATCCGACGAACGAGTTTGCCAAACAGGGAATGATCAATGCCCTCAACGCCAATCACGTTGTGTTCCGGATAGTCTTTAAGTGGTATTCGTTCATTGGGCGCATGTCTGGAAGACTGCAATGGGTTATCGTCTTGGGGTTGTTCTTTGGTCAGAGAATCCTCAACGGGCTTGCTGAGCAGGTGCCTGGGATTGCGCCCTTCGTTATGCCAATCATATTTGCGTACATGGCGTTCGCGATTACGACGTGGATTGCCAGCCCGTTGTTCAATACGTTTTTGCGATTCAACCGATATGGCAAGTATTTGTTGGATGATCGCCAAGTCATGGCTTCGAATGTAATGGCCGCCATGGCAGTATTGGGATTGCTGATTGGAACTGGGCTGGCGTTGGCGTTTCCAGCTAATCAACTCCTTTACTTTATGATTGGGAGTGGATACGGGTTGTTCATGCTGATTCCAATTTCAGTTACGTTCGTTTGTGAAGACGGG
This sequence comes from Planctomycetota bacterium, assembly GCA_039027135.1. GTDB lineage: Bacteria > Planctomycetota > Planctomycetia > Pirellulales > Pirellulaceae > Rubripirellula. Next base: position 256 of record JBCCKZ010000321.1, on the reverse strand, counting down.
TATCCACTAGTGATCATGACGATAGTCAGCGTCGCCCTTGGGTTAACTGGGCTGCTTGCGATTGGAATGCTTTTTGTGCTGCCAGGTTTGGCGTATCTGTTAACGATCGTTTTTGTCTACGGCAACATTGCCGCACAGTTTTTGGGCATGTATTTGTCTTCGGTCGAGGTAAAGCGATAGCGATAGCAAGAGCGGCAAGGCGCTAGCCCCCGGTTCGTTGCGTGTGGACCGGCGGCGAGCGCCTTGCCGCTCACCG
>JBCCKZ010000320.1:0-6470 GCA_039027135.1 Planctomycetota bacterium | reverse complement strand
GTTTGAGCGACCGTGGGTTTGCCAAAGCTGAGCAAATCATGCGTCTCGAGGACCTTCTTCGTTTGCTCGAGGGCGAAGGTCGAAACTGGGCGCGCGATCCCAATCTGTATTACGTGACCGTATTTGGAACACCTGGTAACTCGGGAAGATGGGGACTTAGCTTCGAGGGGCACCACCTTTCACTGAACTTTAGTTTTCGAGACGGCCAACTAGTTGACGCGACGCCACAGTTCATGGCATCCAATCCCGCCACCGTGATGAACCAACCAGCAAACAATGAGGATGCAAGCGTCCCACCGATTGGCACCCAAGTGCTCAAGGTCGAAGAGAAGTTGGCGTTTAAGTTGGTTGGATCACTAAACGAAGAACAATCCGCCGCAGCAATTATCGCGAAGAAAGCACCCAAAGAGATTCGTTACGCGGGAAAACCACAGGCGATTGAGCCCGACGGTTTGTCGTTCACGGAGCCAGTTGGAATCACCTGGGACGCTTTGGATTCACCCCAGCAAGAGATGCTGAGGGAGCTCGTCCACGAATACTTCAATGCCGCTCGAGATGATGTAGCAGTTGCTCGTCGCAAGGCTTTCGCGAGCGAGCAGCCCGATGTTCACTTCGCGTGGGCGGGAGCGACAAAGCCAGGCATCGGTCATTACTATCGAATTCAAGGCAAAACATTCTTGATCGAGTTCGTGAACACTCAGCCCGACGCGATGGGCAATCCCGCTAACCACGTTCACTGCGTGCTACGTGATTTGACCGGCGACTTCGATTTACCACTAAGCGAATGATTTGATTTGGGCGATGCCTCTGAATCGCACGGCCGAGGCCCATTTAGTCGACTTACAACGCGCGTAGTTTCTGAGACATTATCCCCCCCAAAAAAAAACGCCGGGATCACTCCCGGCGTGTCTAGTTTGGCACTGCAATAACTAGATAGATCTAATTGATAGAGCCAAAATCACTCAGGCAGAATGACTTTGTCGATGACGTGAATGACACCGTTCTTGCAGTTGATGTCAGTCTTGACGACCTTCGCGCCATCAACCATGACGGTATCGTTTTCGACCTTGATGTCGATCGTGCCACCTTGGACAGTCTTGGCTTCGCTCAGACCCACAACCTTCTTTGCCATGACCTTTCCAGGGACAACATGGTAGGTGAGGATCTTGACGAGCTGGTCCTTATTCTCTGGCTTCAATAGCGAAGCAATGGTTCCTTCGGGAAGTGCCGCGAAAGCTTCTTCCGTCGGTGCAAATACGGTGAAAGGTCCATCACCCGAAAGGGTTTCGACCAAGCCAGCTGCCTTCACGGCGGCCACCAAAGTGCCAAACTTTCCACTTTCAACAGCGGCTTCCACGACGGTTTTGTCGCAAGTACCGCATCCAGCCTTCACTGGCTCCGCAGCAAGCGTGAACATCATCGCTGCTGCCAACATCATTCCAACCAACTTACGCATCAAACACTCCTGCGCGTTTTTACCCAAGCCCGCGACTCAAAATCCCAGGCCCCGACACCCGTGGCCGGAAGGACAGTCCTGGGAAATCTACGTGGACTTTTCGTATTCGGTCCAGCATTGTGCTGACCCGGCAAGGGCAAAAATTCGGCCTCCAGATCGATCACCTCAAGATCGCTGATCGCCCCAGCTAATCAGCGGAAGCCGAACCACCAAGATGGGGGAACAACCCTCGCATAGGCAAACGGGCAACCAATCACAGCGATGTTGGCCAGTGCAGTCATGAGATCCACGGCTGAAGCTTTGCGGCTTCCGCTATGAGCTTTCACGCGACGGTTCAGAATTTCATCTTCAGCACGTAGGCGTGATCGCAGGGCCGCTCCGCGGGAAGCCAAACCTTCAGGTGCTCAGGTTCCTGGTCGTATTTCACCTCGGCGGAACTCCCCAGCAAGGTCACTACTGTCGGTTCGCCTGGAAAGAAATCTTTGCTCGACCCTAATGACTCAATCTCGATCACATTTTCGCTAGGCCAATCAAGCAAGATCGCATAGACGGCGTCATCGGTTTGAGTGAATCGAATGTCTTTCGCTGTGAAGGGCTTGTCCTTGGACTCGCTTACGTGCCCCGTCGAAACGGTGGTTGGTCCTTCACCAAAGGTCTTGCAATAACGAGTGCCGTAGATCGACTCACCATTGATCTCCAACCATGCGCCGATCTCACGAAGGATGGCTTGATCCTCATCGGGAATCGTGCCGTCGGGACGCGGCCCCACGTTGAGTAGTAAACAACCATTCTTCGAAACAATATCGACGAGATCGTCGACCAATCGACCGGGCTTCTTGTAGCGTTGGTTTTTTGTGAATCCCCAGGAGCTCGCACTGACTGCCGTGTCCGTTTGCCAAAAAGGCGTTCGGATGCCAGCCATTTTGGAGCGTTCTTTATCCAAGACCGCCGCCTTAGGTGGAAAAGCATCGAACTTGTAATTGATCACACCGATGTTTGCGTCATCGCTGGTCTTTGCCGTCGAGTTGTAATAGTACGCGGCGAACGTCTGGAGCTGAGATGCCCAAGGATTCTCTTTGTAAGACAGCCTGCGATCTGGCGTGATACCAAAGTCAAACCAAAACACTTCGGGTTGGTACTTATCGACTAGTTCGCACGAACGAGCCAACCAGTCTTCTTTGAACTGTTCATCCTGGGGCGGGAAGAAGTTCTGGTAGTCCCAAGCGTCATCTCGGAAGAGGAATGGCATTGGGCGGCTGTAAAGATCGGCAAATGCCGGATCACGATTGTCATACGAGTCATTTCGAACATAGAACATCCAATTGAATGCTCGGTGGCTGCTCAATCCAAACTTCATCCCTGCTTCCCGAACGGCTTCGGCAAGCTCGCCCACGACATCGCGTTTGGGTCCCATCTCCACCGAATTCCAACGCGTGAAATCCGAATCGTACATCGCAAAGCCATCATGGTGCTCGGCGACGGGGATCACGTAACGGGCGCCGGTATCCTTGAACAGTTTCGCCCACTCCACAGCATCGAACTTCTCAGCCTTGAACTGAGGGATGAAGTCCTTGTAACCGAACTCACTGTGCTTGCCATAGTTCTCAACGTGATGCTCAAGAAAGTTATCACCGCGTCGAACGCGATCGATGTACATCTGTCGCGGATACCATTCACTGCCAAAGGCGGGAACGCTGTAGGCCCCCCAGTGAATGAAGATTCCGAATTTCGCATCCTTGTACCACTGTGGAATTTGGTACTGTTCTAGAGACGTCCATTCGGGCTTGAAAGGACCATTGGTTGCACGAGAGGTAATGGCAGCGATCGCATCTGCAACGCCAGGGTGAGGCTTGGTAGCAGGATGATCCCACTCCGATGGACGCCCCGGCTCTGCTTGGTTCGCTTCATCGATTGGAATTAACTTCCGTAGATCTGCCGGCGGTGGGTCCTCGCCTAGCGAGTCGTCACATGAAAAGACGCAAGCAAAGATTGCAGCTGCCAAGAGCCACGTTCGGTGTACAAGGGAAAAACCAATTGATCTGGCAATCATGGGATCCGTTTTGGTGCGTAGACGATCGGTCTCGATCGATGGGATTGGTCAACGGCATCAATATAAATAAACAAGTTTCGCGCGGGCCGTCATTCTCCCTCGCAACCAATCACCACATGGATATTCTGTCCCTGTCGGATTTTCTTAACCCGCCGACCTACCATCCAAAATCCAATCCGCCAACTGACTCTCGACCTTGGCTGCCGTACCTATGAGACGCTACCGCAACGTGAAAACGTTGTGACGAAGAGGTCGATCCTGTCCGAAGTACTCCAAGAACCCATCCGAGAACTTCAGCCGAAACCCTGTAGCGAATAGTTTCCGCGGGGACCGTGGGCTAGCGTCCAGTCGGCTGATAGGTATTCGAATTGGCTCTAAGCCGCTTCGCCGTACGATGGCAGTTCGGGCTCCCGGCCTTTCGAGACCAAACCCTCGCTTTCACCACTCTCATCTTCACCTTCGACGGTGACACCTAGACCTGAAAGGATCTCTAAGAGCTGCTTCTCGAGATCATCGAGCCGTTCGATGACTTCATCCTGCCGTGCTTCTAAATCGGCGAGCAAATCCCCGTCAACCGAACTTGCGTCCGTACCAATGAAAGTTGTTCGGGAGTTTTCATCGTCGGGCTGCTGCATCGATAGTCGCCGCCGTGTGTTGGGTCACCTGCGGAGGCGTCTCTCCGCACCCCTTGCTTCGACTTTCAGTGGATGGATTTTGACACCTTCAATGGAGACGACGGTCGCCTAAGGACGGCGAAATTTGCCGGTCGGCAGTGACTTTGACGCCTGGGGAAAACGGCCGGGTCCTAGCAGCCCCTCTGGAAAAGGCTGAAACAACGCAAAAAGCCTGAAAAAAGCGTGATATTCGAAGCGAGATGGCCATTGCCGTGGCCCAACCGTGCCGATTACACTTTCGCCCCCCCAGGTTCTGGTCCTCATTTTTCGGAGGTCTGTGTCATGAAGCATTTGAATTTTCCCCATTTGGAGTCCTCATGGTTAAGTTAGTGGTCCGCGATCGCGAAACGATTCAGGAAGCAGTCCGTCGTTTTCGCAAGCTGGTTGAACGCAGTGGAATCAAGAAAGAGATGCGTCGCCGCGAGTACTACGAAAAGCCTAGTGAAACGAATCGACGAGCCCGATTGCGGGCCGAACGCCGCGGCCGTCGTAGCCGGATGCTGGCCCGCTAAGAACGAGTTGTAGAAATCAAATCAAGCCATGATGCCCTTCCGAAAGGGCATCGAATCGGTCACCTCGACAGACCGAGATCCCTCAGGGGCGATTAGCTCAGTTGGCTAGAGCGTCTCGTTTACACCGAGAATGTCGGGGGTTCGAGTCCCTCATCGCCCAATCTTGCTTTCAAAGCGAGTACGCTGGCTTCGGCCGGTTGCCTGAAAATGCCTGGCTGTCGCATCCACGGAAGAGCCAAATGGAATAGGCCGTCGCTAAACCGACCAGAATCAGCAAGGTGCCAAAATCGCGACCGTGGTACAAAGGCAGCGCCCCCGTCGGGATCATAAAGACTCGGGAGACGCCGAAGTAAACAACTCCTAAGCTTCCTACTAAAGCAAGAGTCCGCCAGCCCCAGTGGCAGTTCGACCACGAGCACCAACGACTCGTCAATGCAATCATTGCCAGGACTATCCCGATCCCGATACTCCAAACCAGCCCTTTCCAGCCGAGATCGAAAGTATCGAATTCTTGGACCATCGCGAAAGCAAAAGCCAACGCGCTGGTGAGCACCAATAGATCGATAAGGCGGATTACCGGAGATCCACTTTCTAAAGTCTCAAGGTCAATCGACTGATTCTTTCGATGCCTCCACGCCGTCACCAATGAGATTACATTTCGAACCATCACAATCCCAGCCAACGCAGTGAGCAGTGCAATGGGCAGAAACCAACTTCCTTCCGCATCAAGGTGATGAAGCCGATTGGCTGAGATCGATCCCATAACGAGGAGCAGCGAAATGAATTCCGGAGCTCGAAACACGCTAAGCAACCCACTCTGAAGAATCATAAGAGGCGCAGACGTCCAGATGACAACAAGCGCTAACCAAACAATTCTCACTTCGTAGCTAAGGTATTCACTTTCGCGAAGCGGATGACAGTAAGCCCAGACGCAGCCAAGGGTTGCCAAACCACCGAGCAATAGAAACGGCACCAGAAATTCTTTACTGGACCTTGCAAGCCACGTCGCCAGAGCTAGCCAGACAACAGAAAAAACGCCCATGAAGTAACGACGTATCCGGAGGACGGACGCGTCCGAGTGACCTAGCAAAACGGTTTGCTCCTTCCCGTCTCGCCAATTCCATCGAACGATTTTTTCACGCCTCGCGTCCTCGCTAGCTCCATCCCATTGCTCCGAGATAATGAGGTGAGAGTCGTCTTGGAATTTTGCCCGCCAGACACTCCATTCTTCTGGACATCGACGAGAAGCCAAGACATTCCCTCGTTGAACGTCGACTATATGAATCTCTGTTTGCCGATCTCGTCCCAACAGCAAGACGGATTCAGACGGATCAAATTTGGCGATGACCCCTAGTTGGTTTGAGATGGGAACGCGGTGCTCTTCTCCATTTGACTTTCTCAAGTTGACATAGTCTTCGTGCTGTATGGCAATTGTCCCCTTTGATCCGACCGTGATTCCTTGGCCATTCCACTCGTCGACAGGCCGAGTTTCTGAATAAACAACTCTCAGGCCAGACTCAACGGCCCGATAGATTTCGGCAGTATCGTTGTAGATCGGCGGTGCATTGGCAGGAACCTTAGCTACGCTGGTGTGAGTGATCCTAAACCAGTGTGCGGTCACGTCTGCTGATGGCCATGCGTTTTTCGCCGGAATGGTCTGTTTGGCCTTGGATTCCTGACCAATAACAAACGCATTATCACCGTCAGCCAGGAGAATGACGTCGGTTCGATCACCGACAAAATGGAGCCTTGTATATATTTGATACGATGGTGATTCG
>JBCCKZ010000319.1:0-6471 GCA_039027135.1 Planctomycetota bacterium | reverse complement strand
TCTCGCAATAAGCCAAGCAAGATATGCTCGGTACCCACGTAGGAATGATTCAGATTGCGAGCCTCTTCCATCGAATATTCGATGACCTTTTTGGCTCTTGGCGTCTGTGGCAGCTTCCCGACGGTGACCATTTCAGGACCCGACTGGACGAGCTTCTCAACTTCGAGGCGAATTTTCCGTAGATCAACGTCGAGGTTTTTCAAGACGTTCGCCGCAACACCGCTGCCCTCTTTCACCAGACCGAGCAGGATGTGCTCTGTGCCGATGTATTCGTGGTTGAAACGCTGAGCCTCCTGATTGGCCAGCTGCATCACCTTTCGGGCGCGATCAGTAAATCGTTCGTACATAATTAATCTCTGTCATTCTGGCGAAAGTGCCTGAAATCCTTTTCACTCGCAAACTGTACGCCACACCGTGCGTTGCGGCGCCACGTTCTTCACGTGAGTTGTCACCGCCTCACGTGGATTTTATCGGTCGCGTCAAAAGGAGGGGATAGGGAGTTGAAGTGGTTATCGCTGTTGTCGCAAATTTTCTCTGTTTAACTGCTCAGGCGGCTTCTTGCTGGTCGTGATCGCTTGCTGCCAGATCGGCAGCCTGGATTTGATTTCGTTCGATTGAAATCTCGGTTGCCCAGGGAATGGCCGCTTCCAATCGCTCGACTTCATCAAGCAGAATTTCAGCCGCCTCCAAACGATCCGTCTGCCTGTAGATGCTCGTCAGGAGCAACAGAGCAGGAGGATCCCGAGCTTCAATCGCTAAAATCGTGGTCAGTATCCGTTCGGCTTGGGTCCATTGGCCGCGGAGGTAAGCACCGAGTGCCTCAGGGTATTTATCGGGTTCTTTGCTAGTGGACGTGGGCGGGACAATTCTCGAGAGCCTTCCAGCCGAGCGTATGGCAGCAATCAGCCAAAAAATCGCAGCTAGCCAAAAGACAACGCGATCAAGCGGTTCCGGCAAAAGGCCCACGTAGACGAACTGAGTCCACAGGATCAGATTAACGCCAAAGGTAAAAATTATGGCGAAAGGCAATGCGGCGAGGCTTCCGCGAAACCAAATCTCTGGCAGTCCCGGCCAGAAGCACGTCAGATAGTGGATGGGACGCAGGGTCATAGAGTTGGATCGAAAGGGCGGAACAGTTTCCGATAGCGATAAAACGCCGTCCGCCACAAGTTCAATCACCGGGTCTGACACCGTTCACAGTAGTAGATCCGGCGAGAACCAACATCCGGCGTCGAAATCGGACTGTCGCATCGCGAGCACATTTTGTGTCCATAAACTCGAAACCGGTCATTGCCTTCGAGTTGGGAAAGCGGCTGGCCGGCCTCCTTCGCTGTCACACTGATGATCTTTCCGTACTTCAAACCCTTCTTCATCATCGCAACCGTTGAACGCCAAAGTTCGCCGAATGCCTTTCGATCTAGTTCGCTACCCAAGCGATGGGGACTCATCCCTATTTCAAAAAGGATCTCCGCGCGAAAGATATTTCCGACCCCAGCAATCACCGACTGATCCAAGAGGAGCGTTCCAATCGGTTTTCGTCGATCTTGAATCTCGGACCAGACCTCCGCCTGCCTAGCACCCGACAACGGATCAGGACCAAGTCGATCGAGGATCGCCTGCTTTTCGTCTGGCCCAATCACCCGACATGCCGTCGGTCCTCGCAGGTCGATTGTCTCGCGCTCACCTTGCAAACGCATGCGAACCTGACCGATCGGGCTGGGTGGCGGCGAGGGCAGCGAATTGAATGATCCATATCGCCCCAAATGAACATGGACGATCCGATCACCTTCGAAATGATAGAAAAGATGCTTTCCATAGGCTTCGACCTGATCGAGCACACGATTGCTGACCTTTCGCGCGTCACTCCGAAACCGTCCCTGGGGGCTGGTGACCTTCAGTGGACCGCCCGAAAGACAATCGTGATGCACCTTGGCGAGGTAATGGGTCTTATGTCCTTCAGGCATTTTCGGTTGATGCTCTCAATTCGTTGCTGCATGTCGTTACCTGAAGATAGGAACAAGAAAAGCTCGCCACCGCGATCGATGCGATGACGAGCTTTCGTTAAGTCGCTGCGGAATGATCCGCGAACTTCGAATGAATGAGGCTACGAAGCCAATTGTCTACTCGGCAGCCGGAGTTTCAGGAGTCTCGGGAGCGGCCGGGGCTTCTGGAACCGCAGGTTCTGCTGGAGCAGCTGGCTCTTCGGGAGCAGCTGGCTCTTCAGGCTCGGTTGCCGCAGGTTCTGGCGGAGCGTTATCGTCGGCCGACGGCGTGTCGCTACTGCTCTCAGGAGAGTCGGCAGGCTTGTCGGGTTGAGGCTCGGCTGGCTTTTCAGCATTCTCGGAAGCGGCCTCTTTCTCGGGCGCTGGAGGTGCGTTCTCGTCAGCCTTCGCCTCTTCCTTCATTTCAGGCTTGGCTTCTTCAGCGGCTTCCTCAGCCGCAGGTTCGTCAGCTTCCTCGGCGGCTTCGGGCTCGGTGGCCTCCTCGGCAGCTGGCTCTTCCATCTTTTCTTCTTCAGCTGCTTCTTCGGCGGCTGGCTCTTCGGTCTCTTCAGCAGCAGCTTCCGTCGAAACAACCTGAACGCTACCGGCGACCAGTGTTTCACCTGGGGCGAGGTCGAAGCCGGAATCCGAGCTAACGGTCTCGGTCATCACGGTTTCCATAGGCGCCGACATCAGAACTTCGCCGCCACAGCAGGCCGGAGCTGGCTCGACAATCGGCATCGGTGCCGGCTCACAACAGACAGGTTCAGGAGCAGGGGCGCAGACTGGCTCGGGGGCGCAGACTGGCTCAGGAGCACAGGCCGCCGGTTCGCAGCAGCTGGACTTCTTTGCGAATAAACCGCACTTCTTTCCCCCCAACTTTTCGAACAGACCAGCCTCAACGGGACTGGCTACGGAAACCGCCATAGCGGTTAAAAGGGCGATCAAGCCGCCGAAAACATTTCGATTCATCTTGCTTTTTACTGGTTGCGTCAGACGCTGAAATGACAAACGCTCCATCTGAAAAACGGAACACGCAAGTCCCTCCACGACTTGAATGGAGGCTAGACCCAAATGGGAAACCCTCCCAAAAAGCGAAAATAGGCAATCTGAAGCGAGTTTTTAGCCATCCGCACGGTAGCAATGGCCTGGGCGATGTCAATCATCATCCGACTTTTCGAGAAGTGACAACTGCATCTCAGGCGTCGCCTTATTTATCCTGAGTGGCCTCCCAACTTCAGGAACAGGTTCAAATTTCATGGTTTTCAGTCGGTTCTCTTATTTCATCATGCCCATCGCATGGCTGATGGCCGCTTTTCTCGTTGGCACGAAGGTTCAAGCCGATGATCGGCCCAACATCCTTTGGATCACCATTGAGGATTGGTCGCCCGACCTATCGTGCTATGGCACCTCCGGGATTCACACCCCTCACGTTGATAAGCTCGCCTCCGAGGGAATCCGCTACGAAACCGCATTCACCACCTCACCGGTCTGCTCGACCTCGCGGTCGGCGATGATGACCGGCTTCCACCAAAACTACTTCGGAGGCCATCAGCACCGAACCGAAGACAAGAAACCACTTCCAAATGGGATTCGTCCTATCCCGCATCTGCTCGCTGACGCTGGCTACTTCACGTGTTTGATGAGCTCCAAAGTGGATGTGAACTTCCTGCCCGCTTCGAGGGACGAACTCTTCATGGGCCGAGACTGGAAGGATCGTAAAGACGACCAACCCTTCTTCGCCCGAATCACTTTTCCAGGCACCCATCGATACTGGAAACGTGATCCCCAACGCCCTATCGATGCCAGCGATGTTGAGCTTCCGCCTTACTATGCCGACACCGATTTGATCCGACGCGATTTCGCCAATGGTCTTGAACAAATGCAGTTGGTCGATCGCCAAATCGGCGACATCCTCGCTCGACTCGATGATGAAGGCCTAGCGGAAAACACAATCGTATTCTTCATCGCCGATCACGGCCGCTGCCACATTCGAGGTAAGCAATTTCTTTACGACGAAGGCACTCGTATTCCAATGGTCGTTCGCTGGCCTGGAAAGCTCGAAGCTGGCCAAGTCAGTAGCGACCTGGTCATGTCGATCGACATTTGTGCGACCGTGCTCAACGTGGCGGGCGTCGAAGCTCCAATGCCTTTGCATGGACTCGACCTCTTTGGAGATGAAATCAAAAAACGCGAGTACACGTTCGCCGCACGCGACAAGATGGATACGACACATGACGCCATACGAAGCATCCGATCTAAAAAGCATAAGCTCATCATTAACTTGATGCCTAATAGAGCCTATTGCCAGTTCAGCTTCTACAAGGAAAGTGCTTATCCACCCTTGGCGGAAATGAATATTCTGAACATCGAGGGCAAGCTTACCCCCGAGCAAGCCGCCTTCATGGCATCGGAAAAACCACCGATCGAGCTGTTTGATCTCGAGAAGGATCCCCACGAAGTTAACAACCTCGCGGATGATCCCGCTTACGCATCCGTCAAAGAAGAGATGCTTTCGGCTTTGGATCAATGGCGTCGCGAAGTCATCAACGACCAGGGTGTCACTGACGATTTTCAAGGCGTTGGCCAGTACGCAGCATCGTTGCCAGCTGGAGCAGGCGGCGACACGCCAACCGTAGGTGAGTGGATTGTCGCCAACGACGATGACCTGAACCTTCGCCAGTACGGCAATCCAGGTTGGTATCCAACCCGTTCGCTTGAACAGTGGAAGGAAGTTCGGAAGATGTGGGAGCCCTGGGTTTTCCGAGAACCAGAAAGCAAGATGAAACGCCCAGTCATTCCATTCACCAAGAAGCCCAGTTCGCTCAACAAAAAACGCTAAATCAATGAGCCGAATGGGGGAGCCAAAGCGACGCCTCGGTTACAACAACCTGAGCTAACCACCAGTCACCCGTCAGACTCTGGGAGAGACTTTCCCGAATCGATGAATCTGTTTTTGAGGAACCAGACTGTTTTTGAACGCCTCGTCATCAGCGGTGGTTTTGCCTTTTTGGCCATGGCCGCATCCATGCGGCACGTCCACAGCCAGCGTATCAACTATGCCGGACCACCCATCAACTACCAGACAGCATCACTGGACAATGTCGTTTCAAGGCTTGATGAAAAGCTCGCTGATGGACGCGTCATCCTGGAGCACGACGAAGAATTTGGCTACCTGAAGTCGTTGCTAAACGAACTTCAAGTTCCTGTTGAATCGCAAACTTTGGTGTTTTCAAAGACAAGCCTTCAACTGCGTCGGATATCGCCACGTCGACCAAGAGCGATCTACTTTGGTGACGAGGTCTATGTTGGCTATTGCTGGCGAGGCGACATGCTTGAAATCGCCGTCACGGATCCTGTCCAAGGTGCGATCTTTTACACCCTCGACCAAGAGCCGAGCGATAAGAAGCCAAGTCGGATGATCCGTGATCGTGGGGCATGCCTTAGCTGTCACAGCTCTTCCCGAACCCAGAACGTTCCGGGGTATCTGGTCAGAAGCGGCTATGTCGATGGTGCAGGGCACTACCTGCTCGGACGTGGTTCCTTTCTAAGCGACGCGACCAGTCCCTTTCGCGAGCGATGGGGCGGTTGGTACGTCACAGGGTCACATGGGGATATGCGACACATGGGAAACACCATCAGCATCAAAGACGACACTGAGTTTGATTTCGAGAAGGGTGCCAACCTAGTCGACTTATCAACGAAATTTCGTGCCGAGCACTATCTCAGCCCTCATAGTGATTTGGTCGCGTTGATGGTTCTCGAACATCAATCACAGATGCATAACGCCATGGCACAGGCGAACTATGAATCGCGTCGGGCGATTCATCAATCTGAAGAGATGAACGAGCTACTTGAGCGTCCCAAGGGATACCTGAGCGATTCAGCAAAGAGGCGAATTGAAAAAGCAGCAACCAACGTACTGACACATCTCTTGTTCGTCGACGAGTTCCCACTTGAATGCACGGTCAGTGGTTCTTCAGAGTACGTATCTGTTTTTGAGAAGCTTGGCCCCTTCGACTCGCATGGACGGACACTGAGGCAATTTGATCTCGAAAATCGAATGTTTCGATACCCTTGCAGCTATTTGATCTATAGCGAGGCTTTCGCCGGGTTGCCCGAGATCGTTAGGAATCGTGTTCTCGAGAGACTAGCTGGAATCTTGATGGCCGACGCAGGGCAAGCCAATGATCAAGACAACAAGCTGATTTTGAGTTGGGCGGACGAAGAAAGACAAGTCGTTCATGAAATCCTTTACGACACACTAGATCTTTACGCCAAGCGCATCGACAGCCTGACAGAGAAAGCGGTGGATACCACCGGGCATCCAACGTCTGATGAAACACCGAACTCCGACTAGCCTCGCGGAGTAGCCCACAAATCGGCTCGTTCGCTCTCGCAGCAAGTCTGCGAGTTTCAAAGCAGCTCGCTTTTCCAAGGCGACACTCACGGTGTTCTCGGTCGCTGAGCCGAATAATTCTCGCCTCGG
>JBCCKZ010000318.1:0-6474 GCA_039027135.1 Planctomycetota bacterium | reverse complement strand
CGGGGGCGGGGGCGTCACGTTTCTCGCTCACTAGCATCATCTCTGGTGCATCTGCTTGAGTTCTCTGACCGAATCGTTGGCGTCTCAAAGCTCCCATCGACAGGCATGGGTATCCAGTCCATGGCGGCACCACCGCTGAAGAATAGAGTCAACCGATTGCTGGGAACAACTAAATCCCAGGAGAGTTGGATGAAACGGGCGAGCTTGCAGGTTCTCGCTTTTGGCTTCGTTGCGTTTGCTGTCTTTCAGTTTCAAGTCGTTTCAGCACCGCCCAACGAGGAGTACGAGGCGGATGACGACTCGTATTCGCTTCGTCTGGTAGCTGATGACGTGAAAGAGAAACTGGCCGATTTGAAGTCGAGGCTTGACCTTGCCGACAGCGCCACTAGCCAATTTGCCGATCTGATGGATAGCGAGACCGGGCAGCTTGCGATCGCTGGTGCACTCGAGCAGCTCGAGGCTCGAGCCGAAATTGAGTCGCGAATGAACGCTGTTCCGGACTTCTTCAGCGATTATTTCGAGTCAACGACCGGAGGTGGTTTAACCCTGGCTGGGGCGAGCCAAGAGGCCGTTGAGACATGGTTCTACCAGGCCGAGAAGCTTGGAGGGCATTTGGCTCGACTGGAAAAGACGATGGGTGACATCGCCGAACGGATCGATGGAACGGCCGATGCCGATCTGATGGCCAAGCGGATGTTAACTGACGATCATTCCGCCATTGTTCTGACGATGGAAGAGCTTGACGGTCAAATCGATCCGATTGATCGTTTTCTCGCGGAGGCTTTTCGCGAGGTCTTGGTCGAGAAAGGAAATGGCTTGATTGTGATTCCTAATCTCGATTTGGAACGACGTCGCCAGATCGAGATGTTTGATCGTGCGGGCCAAATTGCAAAGTTCTTGGGGCCAGAGTTAGCCGAGTTCTCGAAAGAATTTTCAAAGGATGACGAGCGGCACAAACGATTCGTTGACGCGATGGTTAATAAGGCGACGGTGGCGGTAATTGCGTTCCATCTGGCCGAAGATTCAGATCGTAGTGCAGAGTTTGCCGTCGATGAGATGATTGATCATCTCGAGGATGTATCACGCGATACCCCAACAGGTCTGAAGATTGTGGAAGAGGAAGCTTGGGGACATATAGAAGAGATCGTCGAAACGAGTGACCGAGCTTCGGAGCGAGTTGAAGATGTGCAGCGGTCACTCAACCAATGGTCAAAGAAGCTGGATCAGTCTGATCCAAGTACTGCGAAGTTTGCCCAGAGTATCGGGTCCGGCATGGCAGCCTATTTCGTTGCTGCCGAAATACCCTATGCCGAGTTGGACTTTGCTGAACTCCTAAGTGAGAGGCTCAACGAGGTGATGGAGCCAACCTCGTCTGGTCGATTGAAAGTATCCGAGGGTCAGGCCGAAATGGTTCTTGAGCGGACCGGTGAGGTGCTCGGTCAGTGCCGGCGAGTTCGAAGGTTTTTGCGAAAGATCAAGTCGCAAGTTGATCGGATCGAAGACCAAGAACTTGCCGAGAGGTTCGACGAGACGCAGCAGGTTGTCTTGTTGCTTGCGATTCGCAGCCGGCTTGAAAATCGCGGCTACGATGTTGTGCCGATGCTGGAGGATGAGTTGTTCGAAGCGGTGTCTGCTGGTTCGAACGTTCTCACGCTTCGTCCCGATCGGACGGAAGTGCTAGGCGATTTGCTTGAGCGTTCACGGGAGTTGGAGAATGAGCTTTCCAATGACGACTTCTAAGCCAGTTGGCTTGTTGTTTCCGTTGCTGGCGATGCTCTTTGTTGATTTCGTCAACGCCGGTGATCCAAAACGTAGCGGTTTGCAGATTGATCGCACTCTGGAGGCTTCTTTCGAGGACAACGATGTGGAGCCTGCTAATCCATGCGAGTCCTGGGTTTTCCAGCGACGGGTGACATTGGACCTTGCCGGTCGAGTTCCCACGGTTGAAGAGCTGAATCGCTTCAAACGCATACCAGTCAAGGAGGTGCTTGTTGATGAATTGCTTGCCAGCGATGAGTTCAATGAATACTGGTCAGAAATCTGGACGTCGATCTTGGTCGGGCGGCGAGTCACCGAGGCGACCGACCGCGAGGCGTTGCGTCAATGGATTGAAGATGCTTTCCGAGCCAATGTCCCCTTCGATCAAGTTGCATTCGATCTGATCTCCGCTGAGGGTGTCTCTTCATTGAATGGTCCCGTCAATTTTTTGGTCGGAAACCAGGAAGATCCAGTGACCTCTGTGTCGAGAGTTTTCTTGGGAGTTCAATTGGATTGTGCCAGGTGTCACGACCATCCCTACGACCGCTGGACCCAAGATGACTTTGAAAGTATGCAGCGGTTCTTTGAGCCGCTCGATTTTCGTGAGGTGTCTGGCGGTTTTCAGATCGAGGACGAACCGGGTAGCTCGGATGACACGCCACGTTTTTTGACCGGTGCACGTCCTAAGACGATGGCTTGGCGTCGCGAGCTTGCGTTTATGACGGTAAGGTCAAAACCCTTTGCGCGAGCGATTGGCAATCGAGTTTGGCAGATCCTCTTCGGCGTCGGTTTGGTTGATCCGGTTGATGGGCTCAGCCAGAACGATCGCCCAAGCGTTCCAGAACTTCACAATGCTATGGCGAATTACCTTCGAGAGTCGAATTTTGATCTTAAGGGCCTGGTCAAGGAAATCGCCCTTAGCAATGCGTATTCAAGGAGCTCTGATCCGCCTGAGCCCATGACTGCCCCGGCGTTACGTATGGCTCGGCGACTGTTCGCTGTGCGGCAGCCAAAGTTGCTTCTTCCCGAACAGCTGATTCGCTCCTACGCCTCCATTACTAATGCCTCACCTGTCTCGCCGACACAACGGAATGAAACAGCCGTCGATTGGATTGGCAGGAGTGCGGTTCGAGTGGGGTCTTCGGATCCCATTTCGTTTACGAGAACCAGTCAAGGTCTGCTTAATGAACTTGCAAGCCGAGATCGATCCGTTCCCGAAAACCTCGACCGCCTTTTTGAGGCAACGTTGTCGCGGAAGCCGACGACGGAGGAGCGACGCGGGTTAAGCGACGAAAATTTTCAGAACTTGATGTACGCGTTGCTTCATTGCAATGAGTTTGTTTTTTGTCGATAGATTCCGATGAGTGAAGTGATGCATAGAACCTATTCTCGACGTCGATTCAGCGGCCTAGTCGGTGCGGCAGGCCTATCGGGATTACTCGGTAGCCGTTTGCAGGCGGCTTCTCGTAAGCCTTCTCAAGCAACGGCGTCGCCGTATCGGCGTTGCATCACACTTTGGATGCAAGGAGGTCCAAGCCAGTTTGAAACGTTTGATCCCAAGCCAGGAACCGAGACGGGAGGGCCGCTATCAGTCGCATCCACTTCGGTTCCCGGCATGCAGTTTTCAGAGACGCTTTCTGGACTTGCAAACCATGCGAGCGACTTCTGTGTGATTCGGAACATTGGGTCAAATCAAGGTGAGCACGAGCGAGCGACCCATTTGTTGCACACTGGTTTTGAAGAGATTGCATCATTTCCCAGGCCGGCACTGGGCTCTTTCGTTTCTCATGGCGGTCCTGAATCAACGGTTCCCGGATTTGTCACGCTTGGTTCACAGGTGCACGGACCTGCTTTCTTGGGAGCGGAAAACGGGCCCTTTGTTATCGGCGAGATTGAGCAAGCCAAAATGACAATCGACAAGGTCGCGAAGATTTCTTCTCGGTTGGACCTCGTTGACCTAATCAACCGCCGATATAGTCCCTTCGAGGCTCTGGGGGACTTGTCTGCTCATGGCCCATTGCAGTCCCGAACCAAGCAAATCGAATCGGTGAAACGCTTGGTCGGTTCGCCCTTCGCCACAGCATTGGATTTGGAAAAAGAGGGTGAATCGACTCTAGGACGCTATGGGAAATCACCGTTTGGAAGACGGGTCTTAGCGGCACGTCGGATGCTTGAAGCGGGAGTCCGCTACGTGGAAGTTCAGATGCCTGGTTGGGATACCCATGTCGGAAATTTCAATTCGGTCAAGCAGCTTTGCCTTCAGCTTGAACCTGCTTGGTGCGCATTGATGGAGGATCTGAAGTCCAACGGGCTATGGGAGGACACTCTGATTCTTTGGATGGGTGAGTTCGGTCGCACTCCGGGGATCAATGGTGGCAACGGCAGAGACCACTATCCTCAGAACATTCCGGTCGCTTTGGCTGGTCACTCGTTTGGAGGACGAGTGGTTGGCTCGACTGGAAAAGATGGACGCGATCATCGTGAGGATCCAAGGAGTGTATCGGACTTGATGTTCACGCTCATGTCTTTGCTCGGTATCGATGCGACGGCTGAATTGACGACTGAGTTTGATAGTCCAACTACAGCGACGGACGGTGGACGGCCAATCGATGAAGTCCTTGCCTAAGAGATGTAGGCTCGATTTAGATACGATCATTACAACTGTTTCTACTCATACGTCGTGCATGAGCCCTCGAAGTTAGGGTTCGTTTTTCAACCCTTTCGAAGAGTTTGTCGGGTTCTTAGTGCTAGCTATCTACGAGCGCTTACTTGCAGACCCAAAGTCATCACTTCGATTCGTGAGTTGCATTCGTGAACATCGCACCTCTAGGCTCAGGACTGCAGCAACTTCTTTTTAGTCCGTTGGTCATCTCGCCATCTTGCCGGACTGGAATGGGCCTTAAGTCGCTTGTTGGTGTGTGGGCCCTCGTTGTTGCGAGTGGCATGACCTGGATCAATCGATACGGGACTACGCCAGGTGTCACTGGTGATACGCCAGTCATGTGGCCCGAAGAGATTCCATGGGTTGATCAAGAACAGCGAGCTGGCCTGTTGATGTTCGCTCATCCCAGGTGTCCTTGCACGCGAGCCAGTTTGAACGAGCTTCAAAGAATTACCGATCGTGCTGGCATTCAAGCAGACGTCATATTCTGGCAACCCAAGAATACTCAAGACGAAACCGATTGGTCTGATACCTCATTGATTCGGCAGGCAAAGTCACTCTCTAACCTGCGAGTGCATCTCGACCATGGCGGTCGGATGACTGACCGATTCGATGCCAGAACCTCTGGGCTATGTCTGGTTTTTGAAGAATATCATGGTCTGCTTTTTCGAGGTGGTGTGACTTCAAGTCGTGGACACGAGGGAGTGAGCGACTCCCATTCACTCATTCTTAAAGCCTTGGCCAACCCAAGCTCGCCATTGTTTGTTGGATCAGAGAGCGAGGGCTCGCGAATCGATGAGTTTCCTGTCTTTGGCTGTGAAATCGACCCAAAGCCCTGACAGAGCTGTCGACGCGGTGGATTGGTGCGGTGATCATTTTGGATGAGCTTACCGGTATGTCCAACAAGATGATTCGCCTAAACGCTGAGCAGAATGTTCTCTAGCGCACGAGGTGCAGAGCAATCGTTTTCTCGTTTTAGATCATCAGTGCAAATCATCAGTACTGAGAAGCTATTGGCGTTACGAGAGGTCGCTGATTAGGCAAACGCGACAACGGTTGGACGTTCCAAGTTCAGGTGCGTTGTCCAGTTCTCGCGAAGTCATGGGAGACCTTGGGCGAAAAGGCTAGTCATTTTAGCGTTTGAGTGTGCACGGTAACGCTTTCGATGAGGGTTAGCTTTCAAGCTTCCCCTTCACGCCATGGTGAAAGTAGTACGCGTAGGTCGTTTTGATTTAAGAACCTCTAGCTGCGTAAACGATTCACAAATATCCAAGTTCACGTTGCATGTGGAGCTCTCATTTCGGATATATTGACCTAAGAGAGGGACTCTCGCGAAGTGATTCGCAGATCCATTGGCGGCCTCGAATGAAACGAGCTTGCACCAATGCAGTGTGTTGAGAAATCGAAAGAGCACTACTTAAAGCAGGAGTTGTACGCTCTCATTCAAAGTGGTCCCGAGATTTTTGACTTCTTACAGAATGGATCTCTTGACGGTATTTGGTATTGGGATCTGGAGAATCCCGATGAAGAGTGGATGAGCGATCGCTTCTGGACGGTTTTGGGATATACCCCCGAAGAGAAGCCCCATAAAGCCTCGGCTTGGCAAGACATGATTGATCCTGAGGATCTTTTGATCGCGAGCGAGAATCTACGTCGGCATGCCGCTGACCCAGACTACCCATACGACCAGGTTGTGAGGTATAGGCACAAAGAAGGCCACATGGTTTGGGTACGGTGTCGGGGTTTAGCTATTCGTGATGAAAATGGTGTACCGAGACGCATGTTGGGGGCACATACTGATCTCACATCGCTGATGAGGGTCGAGCAGAGCTTGGTCATCGCCAACGAGAAGTTACGTTTGCGTAATGACGAACTGCAGCAGTTTGCTTACGCGGCCTCGCATGACATTCGGGCTCCGATTCGTAGCTTGAACTCGATGCTTGAGGTTATGCAGGAAGATCACTCGGGACAGTTAGATGAAGCTGGGAGACATATTCTCCGGCTTGCTTTGAAAGCGTCACGCCGTGTGGAGTCACTGACCAAAGCGGTGTTGG
>JBCCKZ010000317.1:0-6478 GCA_039027135.1 Planctomycetota bacterium | reverse complement strand
TAGGAGTTTAGGGTGGACTTGAGTCTCTGGCCGTTATACTCGGTCCAGGCGGATTTTTCTTTGTGTTTTGGGGACAACAGTAGATGGGCAAGTCCGTTTTTTTATTCGCGTGTTTGGTTTTAGCGTTTGCGGCGGCCGATCTCGTTGGTGCCCCGCCGACAGAACCGCCGGCCGCAAAACCATCTGATCCCGGAAGGGTCTCCGTTCGGACAACAGCCGCCGGAAAGACAGTGGTCGGTGATCAGGGTGAACGACTGAGGGGGGCCTCCGTTGCCGTCTTCAAGAATCGGCGTGAATCGATTGGTACTTTCGGAGCCCCAACAGACTATGCGATCGATCCTGAGTTCTACGACCGAATGGAAGCGGCCAAGCTGAACGTCGTCCGAGTTGCGTTCTTCGATGGTTGGCAACGTTCTCATATCGATCCGAACGGACCGATCGGTCGACGTTTCGCGGGATGCTCAGTGAATATTATCGAGCAAGACGATGATGACGACGACGACGATAGTGATGAAGAAGACGATGATGAACCGCTCGTGCGTCCACGCTTTCCCTTTCCCTACATGCCGCTCCTTGTTGAGGATGTCTTTTACCAATTCCTGACGGATCCCAATGCACCCAACGCAGCGGCCCAAGCCCAGCTTGTGCTTGATCGAGAACGAGATGAGCTTCTGGGTGACTTGGACACCATCGTCGATTTGGCTGGAGAACGTGGCATCTACGTTGTGATCAACTTTCACGATGTGTTCAACTATCACGACCCAGACTTTTGTGAGTCATTGCCCGAAACGGCAACACAGTTCAATCCAGCGACCACGATGGATTATCTCAATGCGTTTTGGGACCTGGTCGCGCCGCGTTACAAAGATCGGACACATGTGCTTTATGAACTGGCCAATGAACCGGTTCCCTTTCATCCCAACGATGTCAGCGGGCAGAACGTCGACGATTTCATTGGACTTTATGAGCGGGTACGAAACTTGGCGCCGCAAACTCACCTGATTTTGGGTTCGTTTACAACCGTCGCACATTTTGGTGATCGATCGATGCTCACGATTGCTCGTGAGCTTGATGATGGTGACGATGGCGTGGACTTTGATAACGCGTCGATAGGCTTTCACGGCTACGACGTAACCGATGCCTTGCCTTTCGATGAAAGTTACATAACGGCATTGGCGAACGAGTACGCGGTCATCAATACCGAGATCAATCTGCCCGGATCACGCACGCTCTTTGGCGATCCGCCAGCACCGGGATATTTGCCAAGTGAGACTTTTAGTCATGAGTCGATGGAGCGACTCAATATCAGTTGGATCATGTGGAATACAACGGGTGAAGAGCTTCCATCAGACCTTCAGCAATCAACGGGTGCTGAGGATGAGTTTGAATACGCAATCGAAGTCAACGCCCGAGCTGACGCAGAGGAAAAAGGATACCTTTGGGACGATGAAATTGATCAAGCCAAAGTGCTTGATGGGTACCGCGATAGCTCCTCGTTGTACTTCCAATATTTGTATCCGAGGCTTGCCCAGTATTTCGCAGCGGCGACATTTTTTTGAGCGCGAGGTCGTACGGTTTCCCGGGATTCCAACCACGGGTTCTTGTGGTAGGCGGAGTTCACCGGACATTTTTTCTTCCCATCGGCTACCACCCGCGCTAAAATGAGAGCGTCAACGAGAGAATCACCCTGGGAGGAGCAACGTGTCCGACGCCGATGGAACGGGAGCTCCCCACGATGACCTAGCCGCTCGCCGGGAAATGGTTACCGGCCCGACTGATACGCCGATCCGCAGGGACGGATCGTCGGTTTATGAGCTCCGATACGAACGCATTTCACCGCCTGAAGCAGCATCACCAGAGCCCGGAAATTCTGAGGTGTCCAATAGTCAGGCTGCGAAACCTGCCAATCCGTCGAGGCGACGAAACGATCCGATTACCCAGTCGCTGGGAATGTTGGCGACAATGACCGTGTTGTTGTTGGCCACACGTTTCTTTGTCCCATCGATCGTCGAGGAGATTCGATACGCGTGGCATCGGGGTGAACTGAGAGCTGAATACGAGAGTGGTACTGAGGGGCTGCGTAACGTTTCACTCGAATCGCTTAGTGATGCTTACGAGATGGTGACGGCGACGGTTGGACCCAGCGTGGTCCATATCGAAGTCAAACGCCGCGCGATCATTGAGCAATCCGAGTTGCGTTCATTGCTTTCGCCTCGATTGCCGCTTCCCTCAGACCAGGGAAGTGGTGTTGTAATCGACAAGTCGGGATACATCCTCACAAACCGTCATGTCATCGTGGATGGCGAGGACATTATGGTCACGCTGAGTGATGGACGGCGGAGAACGGCATTGCTCGTGGGAAGTGATCGACTCACGGACCTCGCCGTCCTGAAAGTGGATGCTGACGATTTGATACCGATCGAATGGGGTAACAGCGATCGAGCTCGCGTCGGTTCACCTGTTTGGGCTGTCGGTAGTCCATTTGGGCTGGATCGCACCGTAACGTTTGGGATCTTGTCGGGCAAACACCGACGTGTCAGGGCGAGCACCGAGTGGCAGGACTTCATGCAGAGTGATGTTGCTGTGAATCCCGGGAACAGCGGTGGTCCTCTCGTGGATGCGCGTGGCACCTTGATCGGTATCAATACCGCTATTGTGGGTGACACTTACCAAGGCGTGAGCTTTTCAGTGCCAAGCAACGTTGCGCGAGATGTTTTCGAACGCATTCGAGAAACCGGTCACGTCGAACGTGGTTGGCTGGGGGTTTCTTTGGCCGATCTATCGGATAGCGAGATTCTTGGTGACGATGCTCGATTGAGAGGCGCGAAAATCTTGAGCATGCCTGATCCGGATTCGCCAGCGGCTGTAGCGGGCGTTCGTGTTGGTGATGTGGTTCGAACCGTCGATGATGTATCGGTCCGGGATATGTCGCACCTGATGCAGTTGATCGCGGCGGCAGTACCCGGTCAAACGATCCGGCTTGGCATTTCACGAGGAACGCTGAATCAGTTCATCGATGTGCGACTGGGCCGTCGTATGATCGAGCTGGAGCTCGAGTGAGGTTTGGCGCAATTAAATCGATTGCAATTCATGCATCGAAGCCAGCCCCTGCCATCAACCCTTGTCTGCTGGTCTCGAACAGCCGTCTGTGTAAGCTGCGGTGATGGCTGTCGCTTCGCAAACTAACTATCCCAACGCTGAGCTAGCGCGGTCGAGTTCGCCGCTCGCGTCGATACTCGCACCATTTGCCGATGTTGGGGCCCCCAAGTGGCTTTTCGGGGCGGCAGTTGCGGCTGCTGCCTCCTTTAACACGGTCGATGTGAACTACGGGTATACCACCGGTGAAGACCACGTGGGGCTCGATTGGCAGGTCGCCATCAAACTGATCATCGGTTTGGGATGTGCTGGCTTGGGTGGGCTTGCCGTGATCTTCAGTGATCGCACGCGCCGAGCGTTATTTGCTTTTCCCGGGTGTGTTCTCGTTGGGCTCGCGTTGACCCTGATACTGGCGAGCCTGGTCGCTCTGCCCGAGGCTAGGACCGTCTCGCGTGTCGCTTCGGTGATTAACTTCGGATACGTCCTGTTCGTTGCGGGTGCGTTGTCTGTGTTGGGGCTTAAACGAACGATCACGATCGTACTGCTCGCACTGGTGGCCAATTTGATGGCTAACTGGGCTTTGTATCTGGCGCTTCCGAATTCGATAGGCGTTTTTGAAGAAGAGTTGGCGGGAAAGACATTTGTGCGACGTATGGGGGGGCTGGGTCACCCCAACTCGATCGCCCGAACCGCTGTATCTGCGGGCATCATCGCCCTGGCGATGCTTCGCAGCCGCGTGCTGGTGCCGACCGTGCAAACAGGACGCTTATTCTTGGTTTCGATCGTGATTCTTTCGGCTGCAACGCTCGTGGCGACTTACAGCCGAACCTCGGTCGTCGCATGGATGACGGCCTCCGGGTTCTTGATGATCGACAAGATTTTCACACGACGTGGAATGGTCTGCATTTCGTTTGTCTTGGCCCTTGGACTATTGGCCGGTGTTGGCTACGAACTCTTTGGTGGCGGTGTCTCCGGAAAATCGGTCTTGGCGATATTTACCAAAACTGGCGATGTGGAAGAGTTGACCAGTGCGACCGGTCGAACGGCCATTTGGCTTGAATCGATACGGCTGATTGGGCTCAGTCCGATCACGGGGTACGGGCTCAATAGCGCGCCGTTCTTGCTCGTCGATCACTCGCTGCATACCCACAACATTGTGCTCCATGCCCTGTTCTCGGGCGGCATCCTGGCGGGCATTCTGATGGCTGGTCTGCTCTCTTGGAACCTATTCCGGGGTTTGATCAGCAGTGAACCGTTAGTTCGAGCGGTTTGCATGTATATTCTGGTAAGCGGAACTTTCGAAGACACGGCGGTAGACACGTTTGCCTCGCCGTCGACTTTGTTGTGGTACGTCGTACTACTGGTTCCGGCTATCGAAGCATTGATGGTGAGGGGAGTTTCCGCCGCTCCCGCTGAATCCCACACTGCACCCCTGTCTACGTCTCCTGAACTCGCACCCACGAGCTAGTGACAACCTTATGAAACGAACACTTATGTCGAAGTTGTTGTTCGCCATGTCCGCTGCCTTTTTGGCTGCAACCACCTTTGCGGAAGTCCCTGGTATTTCCGATTCGAAACCTGCGGAGGGTCCATCGGTGGAGCTTGAAAACGGGAAATTCATGGTTCCTTACGAGCAGCGGATTCCCGGTACCGATATGGTCATCGAGATGCTACCTATCCCTGGTGGTACTTTCATGATGGGGAGTCCCGAAGACTCCGATGATCATCAAGAAGATGAAGGGCCACAATTTGAGGTCTCCGCCGACCCCATGTGGGTGGCGAAGACTGAAATCACCTGGGCTCAGTACAAGCAGTACATGAACCTTTACTCGGTCTTCAAAGAATTCGAAGCGAACGGTGTTCGAACGGTCGACGAGACTAACAAAGTCGATGCAATCACGGCTCCCACGGAGTTGTATGAGCCCACCTACACCTACGAGTATGGCGAGCGTGACGAGCAGGCAGCGGTTTCAATGACCCAGTATGCCGCTCAGCAGTTCACCAAATGGCTTAGTGGTGTCAGTGGGGTTCAATACCGTTTGCCAACCGAAGGTGAATGGGAGTACGCCGCGCGTGGCGGAACCGATACGGCATATTATTGGGGTGATGATCCTGACGCGGCCGAGGATCACGCTTGGTATTACGATAACGCCGATGAAGGCCAGGAAGATGTTGGCCAGAAAGAAACCAACCCTTTTGGATTGTTGGATATTGCCGGGAACGTGGCTGAGTGGACTGTTAACCAGCACACGGAGGACTATTCCGAGTTTGCCGCCAAGGCGCCGCTCAATGCGATCGATGTCGTGAAGTGGCCTGAGACGGGAACCAATTGTGTTGTTCGTGGTGGTCATTGGCAGGACGACGTCGAGCAGCTTCGAACCGCAACGCGTCTCGCCTCTGATGATGAAGAATGGAAGATCTCGGACCCCAATTTTCCTCTTTCGCCATGGTGGTTCACCGATGATCCGGCTCGTGGAGTTGGCTTTCGACTCTTCCGTTCGGTGGAGCCTCTGAGCGACGAGTTGATTGCCAAGTTCTGGGAGCCCAGTGCCGAGGACGTAAAGTTCGATATCGAGTCCAGGCTCGAAGGCGGACGTGGCGGACTCGGTCTGGTTGATTCCGATCTTAGCAAAGCAGTTGAGGAAGCTCTGAATTAGTCCGATTCAAGTTTGCGAATTTCTTACGGAGCCCTGCCGAGTTTCCTCGGCGGGGCTTTTTGATTTCTGTTCCAATGGTGCTGCGGGCTTTGACCGCCGTCTCTTTTGTTCACATGGCATGGGCACCACATGAATTCCTGGCTTTCAAGATCTCTTTGCATTGGTTGGCTTGTCTGCTTTTCGGGATGGGTTGCGGCAGACAGTCCGGGTATCTCAGAGACGAAGCCAGACAGCGGTCCATCAGTTGAGCTCGAGGATGGGAAGTACATGGTCTCTTATCAGCAGAGAATCCCAGGTACCGACTTGACGATTGAGATGATTCCTATTCCGGGTGGATCATTCCTTATGGGAAGCCCTTCGGACGTCGAGAATCACAAGCCAGATGAATGGCCGCAGTTTGAGGTCAAGGCGGAACCGATGTGGGTAGCCAGAACAGAGATCAATTGGATTCAGTATCGACAGTACATGAATCTCTATCCCGCATTCAAAAAGTTTGAGGTGCAGGGGATTCGTAAGTTGAATGCCGCTAACAAGGTTGATGCTGTTACGGCTCCCACTGAACTCTATGACCCGGGATATACATTTGAATATGGAGATCGCTATGAGCAAGCTGCGGTTTCGATGACTCAGTATGCTGCCCAGCAATTCACCAAGTGGCTCAGCGGTATCACGGACGTCCAGTATCGATTACCAACCGAGGCCGAGTGGGAGTACGCAGCTCGTGG
>JBCCKZ010000316.1:0-6511 GCA_039027135.1 Planctomycetota bacterium | reverse complement strand
CGAAGATTTACACCTCCTCCAATTTTGGAAGCTCGCGTTCCTCAATTTTCGTAACTCCACTCTGAGAAATCTCCACTGCCGAAAGATGCCGGATCTGTTCATGCATTGATAAAGCCTGAAGAACGGCGACGTCTCCAACGCCAACATCCAGGGCATTGCGACAGTTGCCATCACCGATGATTCGCAGCGTTTCCCTGCATGATTCATTGGCTGAGATCACGGGTTTTCTAGTGACTGCTTCGTTATTGTCGTATTTGTCTTTGTAGAGTTCACCAAGCGACTCATAGACGCCTGTTTCAGTCATCCGGCTCTCCAAGTTCGAGTTTTGGTTCGCGCACCGAACGCAGCACTGCTCTTAGGTCATGCCAAGCAATGCGAGCTGCCATGGCAAAGCGTTTCTTGTAGTACTCAGTTCCGAGAAAACCGCGAAGCTTCCGTTGTATTGACCTCTCTCGTTCCTCGTCCACGGCAACCGTCTTCGGTAATGAGACGCTCTCGCGAGTCAGGTGGTCGTTACGAAGTGTAAGCTGACCACAATGTTCACCTGAACCGTCGAAACCAATATTTGCGATTAGGCTCTCGGGTGGGAAAATGGAGACAAGACCTTTGGCGTGCGCGTACTGATGAATGCCAATCGCCCAACTATCAATCATTCCTCGACTTTGAAGTTTGACAAGCAGATCATACGGATAGGCGTTGCCGAAGTTAAAGTTTTTGGTCTGATTCAATGCATCTAGTTCTTGTGAATGCTGGCTTTCGAAGGTGCAAAAGTTATCCCATCGATCAGCCCATATAGCCCATCCCCAACTGGTAGTTAGTCTGACGAATGATGCTAGACCACCAAATGAGTCATGGGAGTGCCCGGAAATTTGAAAGACGTTCTCGTCGGCTGCGTATTTAGCGAGCGCTTCTTGAACGTACTCTAGGAAACCAGCAGCTACGAGAAGGTCATCCTCAAGAATTACGGCATGCCCGTATGCTTTACAGAGCGAAGAGGTTGTCGATTTTACTGAAGCGGATAAACCTTGGTTCTCTCTTCGAGTGGATATCTCAATTTGTCTTGCTCGACCGGTATAGGCATCCTTAAATTTTTTTGCAATCGCCAAGCATCTCGTGACATCCTCTTGAACTGAAGCATCTTTGGGGCCATCAATGACAATCCGTAAGACGCATGAGTCAAATTGTCTTGCTTTGCCAAGAGACTCAAGCGTCCTTTCAAGATGCTCAGGGCGGCGATAGGCCAGAACTGCGACCGCAAGTGGGTCGTATACGGCTGTCGGGGAACTGCCTAGTGAGTCCATTTAACCGCGTTGGAATCGTAGAATGCGATGCGCATCCAAATTGCAAAGTTATTGTCGGCTAGTGATTGTTCGAAGCGGAACAGGCTTGGCGATAGGTTGGAAGGGAAGGCTGGCTCGCGAGCCCAAAGCGTTTGAGAAATAGATGAGACTGGCAATCCCGAAACAAAAGAACTGCTGATTTCCGATCAAGCTGCCCTGTTTGAGGCTTAACAAAAACTCGAAAAAAAATAGAGCTCCAAATAGACAAGCCTCTCTCCGCAGCGGATCGTTCGGGTCCCTAGATTTCTGCCACAAAACCAGGATGGTAGAGACAACGAATGTTGCATAGACAATCGCCCCCAGCAGTCCTTCTTCGGTCAGGACTTCGATGGGAACATTGTGAGGATAACCACCAATGTACCGGTAAGATGCCGAAGTCCCCAAGCCAAAAATCCACGTGACAATATCACTGTTCTCAAAACGCTCCAGCATTACGGTTGCGGGTCCCAGGCGATGGTTGACCCCCACCGCCACCTTCTCGGAGGAGAAACGAAACAGCAAACCCATCTTTTCAAGGAATAGATATCCTGCCACTCCCAATGCCACTAGAAGCATGTAGGCCGTCACGTAGGAACCGCGTCCACGAATCTGAGCGAGGATTGGCACCCAAACCATGGCGGTAAGGCCGAACGCAACGATTTGCCCCCGGGAGCCACTCTGGGCCAAGGCGTAAACGGAAAGAAAGGTGATTAGCAAAAGACCAATCGTTCTGAATCGCTCATAGGGGTATCGATATAGACAATAAAGGCAGCAAATGAGTGTGTAGCCCGCGAATGATCCAGCCGCTAGCGGGTTCATTCTTTGAAGACGTCCCGCTCCGACCTCAATGTGAATGGATCGGTGGATAACCGAGCTGCCCGCCAGGCCAATGCAGACTGCCGCACCAAGGATGATGAACCATTTGAGGAAGCACTCGCAATTGCTGTTGGAACGCAGGCAGAAGGGGGCGGCAAAAACAATGATTGCTAGATAAGGAATGGCTTCCTTCAAGATTCTGCCGGCTTCCCTTTGATCCGGTGTCCATAAAAAAGACAGAGCAGCTATCACGAGGATGCCGTAGGCGTAGAAGATTCTCTGAGGCAATTGAAAATCTGCGAAGCGATTCTGCAAAATCGCGTTGCCAACGGACAGGAGCACGATTCCTCCGACGAAGAAGTTGATTGCGGCACCGGCGATTGGCAATCCAGTCTTGCCTTGCAGCAAGACCTGTTCACTTGCGTACATGCACAAAACAAGAGCAAAGGCAGCCCCAGTGTTGTAAATGCTTCGATAGGCAACCACCAGCATCACTGCGATGATCAACCATGAGCTTATGGTGACAAGCATGGGTTAGTTAGAGCAGCCTAGGAATGGTTGGTGGAGGAATCTGGGTGGTTGAGAGAGCGTTTTGGAAAATCAGATTGTGAGGTCAGTTATCGACGATCACTTTTCGCTATCTGGCGAAACTGACTTACGTTTTCTTTTCTTTGGGAATTGCCTGATGAATCTTTCATCATCAATTCTAAAGTGCTTGGCTAACACAGCAGCGCTGGACCAAATATCGTTGTAATCAATTAGTTTAAACCTATGCGATGGAATCCTTTCCCATTGATTCTGTTGCTGGTGTATCGACTTGATGAGAGATCGGTCAGACATTTCCGCCGGAGCGATAACTCCTAACGGGGACGCGAGTCTCGCTGCCTGGATTCGGTTCCAACCGCGTCTTTTGAGGCTACGCACGATGTCGTCAGTATCACCGGTTACGAAAAGAACGGGCATTGACGCGTTGTCGACTACCCACTTTGGTGGCCTTGGAAGGTGCTTGAGTTTATCAGCATCATAGGGATCGTTGATGGTGCAGAACTGAGAAATGTGCTCCATCACGGTCGTCGTTCCGACACCGCCAGGGGACACGACCATAGCTGATAGAGTGAGTTTTGAGCTGGGACTCCAGATATTTTGAATGCCGGCGCGGGCCAAGAGACGGAGGGTTCTGTACATGCCTTTTCTGGGTTAGCTCAAGTAACCGAATTCACCGGTTCGATGAAATAATGGCTTGGTAGCTCTTCAGCTGTTCCTTCGAACAGAGCGTTGCATGAAGAGTCATCTCGGATTGGGCCGTACTTATGATCCGAACTTAAGACGATTTTAGCGTCAGATAGAAATGCTGCCCAAAATCCGAAAGTGCTATTATTCGTTGTAACGATGAATCGCGAATTGGCGATCGCAAACATGTCTAGGATGTCGTTGCGAGACTCAATGTATTGCGTGCCTGGGAAATCTAAGATTCGGCTTAGGTCACGTTTGGGTGAGTCAGAGAAGATGCTAAAACTGACTTGCCTCTCGGATTTCTCCGCGATGCACGATAGCGTGTCGAGGTAGTACTTGTCTTCTATGTCGATTCCTAGAGTCGTGAAATCACCACGTCTCACGTGCACGGCGACATCAAGTTGGGGGAGTTCGTCAACCGATGACGTAATGTTGTCACGCAATCGTTCCATGAGCTTCTTGCGTAGAAAATGCCGGTGTTCTCGCAAGCCGCTGAAATAGTCTCTCTTATCTGGTCGACCAGAGAACACGATGCTGGTGGGATATTCGAGATCAAGTGATGCGTTTGGCTGTTTAAGCTTTACTAGTTTTCTGCCAATTTTTGACGTGGCTAAATCACTGATGTACTGGGCAAAGTTTCCGCCTGGCTTAAAGAACTGGCGGTAGTACCTCTTGGATCGTTCGCGCCGGATCCACGGGCCAAGATGAAGATGTCCCCAGCCAATCGTCTGGACTGGCAGGTTGTGCATTTCCGCAAAGACCTCTGCACGAGCCCATATGAAGAGTCGATTGGCAAGTCCCGTACGAGGTAGGATCGCATAGACTCGATGTGGCATCACCGCACTGCAATCAAACGACGAAAGAGGGGACGACACTCGTCCGAGAATAGGGGATCTAGTAGCCAGGTGATTGCATAGGTCACAAGGATATAGCAGCAACAAGCGAGTGCGAATTCGGGTATCTGATGCAGGGAACTCTGCGTCCCGAAGCCGAATTGGTAGTGCATGGCAAGTGCGACGGTGACACTGATCAACGCTGGACGCAACGTCGATAGCACTCCAGGCAGGAGTGACATGCCAAGGGACCTCCACACAACCGCAGAAAGTGTCGCCGTGTAGACGAGGCAATAGATGGCCACGAAGAACGCCAATGCGAGAGGCGACGCCAAATAAGAAACAACTAGTGTTAGAACCACGAATGCCGAGGTGAAGCTCCCGTTAAGCTTCAGAAGTTGGAGAGGTTTTCTCTGGACTTTCAAAAGTCCCCACCCAATGCCACAAACCATATTAAATCCAAGCCCAACGGACATGACCTGTGCAATGGGCATTGCCTGGATCCACTTTTCCGGAAGAACCAAGTTGAACAAAAGAGGCATGCTTGAGGCCTGAAGGACGGTTAAGGGATAACCAACACAGGCCACCAATGAGATGAGTCTTAAAGTGATTCGTGACTGACGATCCACACTTCCTGAGGCTTTGGCCAGAACGGGATGAATGACTGATGTGACGCTGCCACCAATGAGCTGCGCGGTTTTTCCAGCGATGGTAAATGCGAAAAAGTAGACACCAACCATCTCTGCGGTATGGAACATTCGTAAGGCGAAGTAATCGGCTTGCAGGGAGACAGTCGATGTTAGTGAGATAAGTAGAAGGACGGAAGCTTCTGATAGCAGTGAGACTTGGCGAGCTTTGCGAGGTTGTCGACTGGTCTTCAATGGGCACTTTCTCCTAGCCAAAACTGTCATCACGCAGGTTTGAGCGAGTCGGCTGATTCCAAAACTGAATGCTCCCAGCCCCATCACAGCAGAAACGACGAGTGAAAATCCTAGTGTGAGTGTCGAGCAAAGATTGAACTTCGCGAGCGAAACGAACTTGAGCTCGGCTTGTAGTTGTGCTGTAGGAACGACTCCATGTGAATGGATGATCTGCCCAATTGCATAAATCAGGCACAACCAAAAGATCTGTGTGTCCCCGTAGCAAATTGCCAACAATGGAGCGATCGAAATCGTGCAGATGGCTGCAATGAGTCCCAGTTTTAATGCCAACGCGTGGCCATGAACCGACCAAGCGTGAAAGGCTTTTTGGCGATTGACCATCACCTCGGCCAAGCCTGACGCCTGGAGAACTCCGGTGACTGAGACCAGCGTCAGCGATAATGCAACTGTGCTTAAGTGTTCGGGGGTGAGGTAATAGGCGACTGCTAGCTGGCTTGCTAGCCCGGCAAACCGGCCTCCTATTGTCTGGACCGCCGTAACCAGCACGCCGACGAAGGTCGCTTTGGCTAGTGACTTTTGCATAGGAGTCAGTGCGTTTACTGTTGATCAAGCTCTTTAGTCAGTTTTGCGGTTTTTGCATGACCGCGATCATGTGATCGTTCGCAGAAGCCCAATTGGTTCCAGCACGAGTTTTGAATTTCCGTTTGAGAGGAGGTAGGCCGAACCAATTCGTCGCTCGACCGACCCCAAAAGCAGTCCCTTTGATGTTCTGGCTAACGCGTCTTGAGAGGCTGGTGCGTTTGTAGCTCATTGTGCCAAAACTTGATAATTCAAGCCCTGCCTTTGCTGATAAGGCTTTGATTGATTCCTTGTTATAGAAGCTCACGTGTTCAGGGAATGAAGCGCAATACCAATACTGAGATTTCTGTAGACGCCATGACCAAGCATCTGTATTGCCAGTCGTCACAATAAATATCCCTCCAGGAGAGAGATGAGAGGCGACTTGATTGATAAAAGTTAGCGGACTAGGTAGATGCTCCATCACGTCCATCGCGACGATGGCGTCGAACTTGTCTTGATCGCGAAGACCATCGAGCGTTGAGGAAAGAATTTCTATACCGGATGAGATTGCAATTTCGGCAGCTTCGGTTGAAGGTTCTATTCCGTATTTAGCCCACTGGTCTGGAAGGAATCTTAGGAACTCACCATTCGAGCATCCAATATCAAGGATTCGGCCACCCGCGTAGAAATCCTGGATAGCTTTTGCGATGCGATCGAAGTTCCTCTCAATCGGATCGATTTTGTGACCCCAGCGATCACCTTGAGCGCGTGCATAGCAATCAAGTAATGCCTCTTCTGGAATCTCGGGGGACTTAAACTTGAAGTCGCAGGTGCAGCATCGAACGTAGTCAAATTCTTCACGGTCAAT
>JBCCKZ010000315.1:0-6595 GCA_039027135.1 Planctomycetota bacterium | reverse complement strand
CGATCGAATTGAAGAAAGCGGATAGCGAGTAATACTCTCGCATGGAAATCGGATCGTACTTGTGATCGTGACACCGACAACACTCCATCGTGAGCCCCAGAACAGCTGTTCCAAAGGTATGCACACGATCGGCGACGTTCTCAATCCGCCATTCCTCGAACACCGCTCCGCCTTCATTGTTGAGTCGGTGAATGCGATTGAAAGCCGTGGCCAACTTCTGGTCTCGAGTTGCATTGGGGATCAAATCACCAGCGAGCTGCCAGGTTAAAAAGTCGTCATAGGGCAGATTGTCGTTGAACGCCCGGATGACCCAGTCTCGGTAGGGCCATTGAGTATTAAGCTTGTCAGATTGATATCCGTAGGAATCGGCGTATCGTGCAGCGTCAAGCCAAGCCACTGACATGTGCTCGCCATAGCTTGGTGATTCAAGCAAACGATCGACTGCTTCCTCGTAGGCTTTCTCGACTCTGCCTGATTCAAGTCGCTGCTCGAATGCATCAATCTCTCGCACACTAGGAGGGAGTCCTGTCAGATCGAACGTGACTCGGCGTAACCATCGAAGGGGTTCAGCTGGTGGCGAAAAGTCCAATCCCGTGTTCGATAATCGACGTCTAATAAATAGATCGATTGGACTATCTTCAGCTGATCCCGAGATACGAGGAATTTCGACGCGCTCAGGCAAAGGGCTGAAAGCCCAGTGAAGTTCATATTGACCACCGGCTTCCACCCATTGCTTCAATGTGGCTTTCTCGGAAGCGGTGAGTGAGAGGTGAGACTCCGGCGGCGGCATGATCACATCAGCATCTTCGGCGAAAATCCGCTCGATCAAATAACCATCCTGGATCACCTCCGAAGCACTTTCGGCTTGGTCCAAACGAAGGCCAGCCGCGTTGTTTTCTTCATCAGGCCCGTGACAGAAGTAACACTTGTCCGAAAGGATTGGACGAACATCTCGATTAAAATCCAAACCCTCGGCAGACACGCTGTGGCATGCCAGGGCAATCGCCAGGAGGGAGCCGATTATTAAACGGGGATTGAGCAACATTTTTTGGAGCGTGCAGGTCTCAAGTGCTGGGTGGGAT
This sequence comes from Planctomycetota bacterium, assembly GCA_039027135.1. Lineage (GTDB taxonomy): Bacteria > Planctomycetota > Planctomycetia > Pirellulales > Pirellulaceae > Rubripirellula. Next base: position 5,513 of record JBCCKZ010000315.1, on the reverse strand, counting down.
GCGTGGGAGTTTAGACAGAAGGAGATGCCGCCGCTTGCACAAGGGGCTCAGACTTGTGTAAAAACCAATGATGAAAAATGCAGCATCGAAAGCCGATTTTTTCGCCCAATTGGACTCTGGACAATTGCTAAGCCAGCTAATGGACAGGATCCCTGGTCTTTCTTTCTTCATCAAAGATCGCAACGGCCGATTCATGGCGATTAATCAGAGAGGGTGTGAATACTGCGGCGTCCCCTCGGAAGCGGAAGCCCTCGGAAGAACTGACTATGACTTCTTCCCCAAGTCGCGAGCGGATGAATACGTCGCCGACGATCAAGCAATTCTTAAACACGGCCAACCGATCATTGATCGCATCGAATCAGCCCCCGAGACAGCTGGTTCGCCTCGGCTAGTGCTCACGACCAAGCTTCCCCTTCGCGCTCGCGATGGCAAGCTGATTGGCGTTGCCGGCTTCTCTCGTGCAGTTGAACAGACTCAAAGCCCCAACGATTCCATCTCAGGATTCTCGGCGGTGATCGAGCGAATCCACCGCGAGTTCAACCACGACCTTAAGTCCGGTGACCTCGCAACGCTCTCAGGTCTCTCGGTGAGTCAGTTTGAGAGGAAGTTTAGAGAGTTATTTGGGCTTTCAGTCCGCAAGTATCTGACTCGCGTCAGAATCGAAAACTCTGTCGAGATGCTTCTTCAAACGGATTCGCCAATCACTGAGATTGCTCTTAGCTGTGGGTTTTACGATCATGCTCACTTCACGCGTAGCTTCAAGGCTCAAATGAACTCGACGCCGGGAGCGTATCGCAAACGCCACCAACGCCCGATCAGTTGACGAGCTCGGTTCGCGAGATTCGTGTTCGGCCAAGCCTCCAAACCTCTGCCGTTTTCCGGTTCCGAAACATAAGACTGAATCCGGAAGCCTGGCGAAACCCGCTCTTCCCTTGAGTCCGATCAAAATGCCAATTCGTTTTAAGTTGAATCGCGAAATGCTCATGTGCGTTGGCATTGCGATATTGCAAGTTTCGGCCTCGATGGGCCAACCGCCTGAGTTACTCGATCAAGTCCCGCCAAGTCTGCCAAAGCTTCAGCCGTTTGAGACGATCGACGAGTCAAAGAAAGAAGACAGCATTCGAGAAATGCTTTCCGATCCGCGGTTGAGACCAGCGACGACTGGCGATGGCTTGCTGGATGACGTCTTGGAAGTCATTCGAAGGAATGGCAGCATTCTCGATGGCAGTTCATTGGACCCAAATTCCAGCCAAAGCACCGGAGACTCGAGCCCGCCATCGAAAGATGAACCCGCTTCGGTGGCGATGCAGCTGCTAGCTACCGCTCAATCGCTGAGCCACTTCGATGAGGGGCACCCGGACGGAAGCTCACATGCCCCGTTGATCCTCAAACTCCGTCAAGCCGCCGGCAAGCTGCTCCTCGAGGCTTATGGGCATTGAATCTGGCTTTCCAAACTTGATGGCGTGCGATCTCTTGAGCCGTTGCTTTTCGATAAGTTCGCAGATTCCCGTGGGCCATTGAGGCTAAGGAGGAGCGGAGCAACTCCTCGGTTGACGAGGCAAAGATATTGTCCGGCCCCACGCGTCGCTCAGGCCGCCGTGCGACTCAGCCATCCGTGCGACTCAGCCATCCGAGCGGGCTTCTCAACTCCAAACTAGCCGCAGTGACCTTTGTCTTTTTCAAGCCATTTATCGACATCAGAACTGAGGGTACGCTAGAACGACTTGGAGTCTATCCGAGGACCTCTGCCGAAACTCGCTAGCGTCCATTTGCGACAAGAACCGCGGACTAGCACCCAGTCGGCCGATAGGTATTCGGATAGGCTCTTCGATTACTGGCAACCCTTATCTTGCGCACGACTCCGATGTCCGATGAACTACGTCCCGTTGAGCTCTATACCGACGGAGCTTGCAGCGGAAATCCTGGCCCGGGCGGCTGGGCTTTCATTCTTCGTTGTGGCAAGACAGGTAAGGAGCTAGAGAAGGCCGGCGGAGAACCCAACACGACGAACAACCGGATGGAATTGATGGCAGTCATTGAGGGTTTGAGATCGCTCAAATCGCCCTGCCGTGTCGGGCTATTTGCCGATAGCCAATATGTGCTCCAAGGCATGCAACAGTGGATGTCGGGATGGAAATCACGCGGCTGGAAAAGACGCAGTGGCGGCAAGCTTGCTCCAGTCAAGAATGAGGATCTATGGCGTTCATTGGACGATTTGATGCAGGTTCATGAGATCGAATATCGGCACGTCAAAGGCCATTCAGGGCATGTCGAGAATGAAAGATGCGATAAGTTGGCGGTCGAGGCTTACCAGCGTTTCTTGCCCAAGCGTGCGTAGTCCTAATCGAGGGCCCAGAGTTTCAAAAAGTGCCGTTTTTTACGGCCTTGATAGGCTTCAACTACCATCGCCGGGGAACTCGATATCCGCTACAATGAGAGGAGTTCCGACGCCGATTCGGACAACCATTTTTGCACTGTTGGATGCCAACGCTAGATGAGCGATACCGCCACCGCTGATTTCCCTGAAGACGCCCCTGCACCGACTAGCCTGCCCTCGGCAAATACCGAGTACACCGAAAAGGATTTGCTGCACCTCTCTGACCTGGAACACGTCCGCGAACGCCCAGGGATGTACATTGGCGACACCGCCACTCGAGGTCTCCACCATCTTGTTTACGAAGTCGTCGACAACTCCATCGACGAGGCAATGGCCGGATTCGCCGAAACGGTTTCCGTGACCGTGCATACCGATGGATCTGTTACGGTGACTGATGATGGCCGCGGGATTCCCGTGACGCCGCATGAACAACTCACCGCTGAAATGGACCGTGAAGTGACGACACTTGAGGGTGTCATGACAGTTCTCAAATTCGGCGGGAAGTTCAAGAAAGGTGCCTATCAAACCTCGGGTGGTCTTCACGGCGTCGGTGTGACGGTCGTGAACTTCCTAAGCCAGTGGGCCGAGGTCGAAGTCAGCCGCGACGGCTTCACCTGGACCCAAGGATATGAACGAGGCGTTCCCACCGGGCCTGTCAAGAAAGGCCGCGGAACCAAAAAGGCGGGAACCAAGACAACCTTCAAGGCCGATGGGCAGATCTTTAGCGTCCTAAAGTACAACTATGACACTCTGTACAAACGGCTCCAGGAACTTGCATTCTTGAACTCGGGCGTCCACATCAAATTTCACGATGAACGCAACGGCGAAACGGGCGATTTTAAGTATGACCGTGGCTTGGTCGAGTTTGTTGAACATCTCAACCGCGCTTCCGATACCCTTCATCAAGATGTGATGGAGATCAGCGGTGAAAAAGATGGCGTGCAATACGACATCGCCATGCAATACAGCACTGAGTTCACTGAGAACGTTCAATCCTATGTGAACAATATCCACACTCACGAGGGTGGAACGCACGTCAGCGGATTTCGCTCGGCACTGACTCGAACGCTCAACAACTATGGTCGCAAAGAGAACCTCTTCAAGAACACTTCGCCTTCAGGTGATGATTTTCGCGAGGGCATCACCGCCGTCATCAGCGTCCGCGTACCAGAGCCACAATTCGAAGGTCAGACAAAGACCAAACTAGGCAACAGTGAGGTCGACGGCATCATCAGCAGTGGCGTTGGTGAACAGCTTGGCAAATACCTCGAAGAAAATCCCCGCACGGCGACATCCATCGTTCGAAAGGGTCTCCTGGCAGCCGAGGCACGCGAGGCGGCACGAAAAGCAAAAGACCTTCTTCGCTCTCGAAAGAGTGCACTTTCGGGCGGTGGCCTACCTGGGAAGCTTCGCGATTGCATCAGCAAGAATCGTGATGAATGCGAACTCTATCTCGTCGAGGGTGATTCGGCGGGTGGGTCCGCCGAGGGCGGGCGAATGCGTGACTATCAGGCAATCCTTCCGCTCCGCGGTAAGATCATCAACGCTTATAAGTCTCGCGAAGCGAAAGTTCTTGAGAACAACGAAGTTCAATCGATGATCCAGGCCATCGGCACGGGCATCGGAACCGATCAGGACCTCAGCAAACGTCGTTATGACAAGATCGTGATCATGACTGACGCCGACGTCGATGGCTCGCACATTCGAACGTTGCTGCTGTGCTTCTTTTATCGTCAGATGTACGAACTCGTCGCACGCGGGCATGTCTACGTCGCCCAACCACCGCTCTTTAGAGTTCAGCATGGCAAGTCACGGTACTACATTCAAACCGACGGCGAGATGAAATCTCAGCTTCTCGAACGTGGCCTCAAGGACACTCGACTGGAGGCAGAAGATGGCCGTGTCGTTGATGCGGATGCAATGAAGGAACTGTGCGGATCCCTCGCCGCGATTGAAGATGCGATCGTGGCGCTTGAACAACGGGGAATTAGTCTCCGAGCCCACGCAATGCGATTCGATCCTGTTCGCGAAAAGCTGCCGATGTATCTGCTAACCCATGGCAACACCGAACAATGGTTCTTTGATCAGGATGCCGTCGCGGAGTACCTGACTTCCAATTCGCTAACTCTTGATGTCGAAACGGATGACGATAGTGATTCGGACGAGACCACCGAGGATTCAGCCGCCGAAAGCCCCATGCCCTCGATCGCTCACCTTACCGAGCTGCACGAGGTTCGAACGATAAACAGTGGTCTCGCCGAGATCCAAAAGCATGGATTCTCGGTCGACGACATGATCCCCGCCGATCGAACAGGGTCCACGACGGCCCGTTTCGAGCTCGTTCGTGGCGAAGGTGAGGACGCGACGCGTCGGCCCATGAACGATTTGCGAGAACTTTTACCTGAGGTCCGTGCCGCTGGCGAGAAAGGGCTACAAGTGACAAGGTTCAAAGGTCTCGGGGAAATGAACGCCGAGGAACTTCGCGAAACAACTCTCGATCCAACAAACCGGACACTGTTGAAAGTAAATCTCACCGATGCCGGAGCCGCCGACGAGATGTTCCGTCTATTGATGGGTGACAAAGTTGAACCTCGACGAGAATTCATCGAAACCCACGCGTTAGACGTTCGAAACCTGGACGTCTAAGGTTACGGCAAGCGACTGAGCTGAAGGAAAGACTGGAGTGGTGCCTCGGGGCCCACTCTCACTGTGTCACGACTGGACGCGAGTCACGCCGAACGTATCACCATTCGGCTGAAACGTTATTGGGCGGATTCAGATTTCGCGACGCATCAGCGTATCAACGATATCGAAGTCGACACTTGCGTCCTCGGCAATCGTCTGACCACTTCGAACATCGCGAACCAACGTCTCGGTCACCTCTGCAAAGGCTTCATCCGTCGACGAATCACTATCTGATGAAGGCGTTGTAGACGGGCTCGAAGAAGGCGTCAGTTCTTCGGGGGCCTCCTCATCGGTCAGCTCGCCTTCGGGCTGAATCACGTCGATCTGACTAACCGCTGCCAGAACGCCATCGCTCGGCGGTGCAGTCGATTGTGTCTCAACCTGAATCAATTCTCCTTCACCAGAAACATCATCTAGCAACGATGGGTCGACAAACTCACCAGAGGCTGTT
>JBCCKZ010000314.1:0-6608 GCA_039027135.1 Planctomycetota bacterium | reverse complement strand
GCTTTATCGACACGCCCGGGGCGTATCCGGGAGTCGGTGCTGAAGAGCGAGGACAAGCTCAAGTCATCGCCGAAAGTATGTTCAAGATGAGTCGCTTGAAGATACCAGTGATTTGCGTCGTCATCGGCGAAGGCGGATCTGGCGGAGCCCTTGGCATTGGCGTGGGCGATCGCATCGCGATGCTCAAACACGCCTACTACAGTGTCATTAGCCCCGAGGGTTGCGCTGGCATTCTCTGGAAAAGCCATGAGCACGCACCAAAAGCAGCCAAGGCACTCCGCTTCACAAGCGATAATCTTCAGCGTCTTGGCGTGGTCGATGACGTGATCGAAGAACCACTCGGCGGCGCTCACCGAGACCATCACCAGATGGCAGCTCGGATCAAGGCCTACCTCTCTCGCACACTTGAAGACCTCGTCGATCGACCAATCGATGACCTGCTCGAAGACCGATATGCCAAGTTCCGTCGAATCGGCGTATTCATGGAAGAAGAAGCCGCTGGCCTAGCCGAAGCTTCAAGCTAGCGGTTTGTAAACAAAGCCACCGTCGACGATAGTCAACGATGCGGAACAAGGTCTGATGGACACAAGAGTTCGTCTTTTAACTTGGGCGAACTGCCTTTCATAGCCGTCCAAGGGAGGCACACGATGATTGTTCGACGTGAAATACTGAACTGCAGTCTTGCGATCGCAATTCTCATCCATCTCACAGGCTTGGCGATTGCTCAGGCTACTTCCGAAGACGAGATTCTTTCCGATCGAATTGAACAATTGGAAGGTGACGTCTCTGGCCTCCAGATAGAAATCGGATCTGTGCGTAATCGCCTCTCTGAATATAAGGAGGAAGGATCGGTCGCGTTCATTGCCGCCGTAGTGTGCGCGCTATGGGCGAAGAACTCTGGACGCAATGCGTGGCTTTGGTTTTTCATGGGAGCCTTCTTCTGGCCAGTCACTGTGCTCGTGATGCTTTATAAGAATGGCGAGGACTTCGAGCAAAAGGCAACAACCTAGCGAAGGAAGCTACGGCTGAAGATGCCATAGCGAGGTCATCGCAACAACACCCTGCAGCTTATCGAGTCAAATAGCGAGGAAACGCTCTCTTACGCGACGAGCTGACATCGCGTCTCTTCGCCTCGCTCAAAGGGCATGACCACGATGAATGATGGGCCTTCAACAGAGCGCTGCCTCTGATAAACATTCAGGAACGCCCACTGGGGCGTGAAATGAATTGGCCTTCGTAAGAGGTGCCAATGCTTGACATGGCCGTCGCGTCGGATTTTCATTCAGACTGCCGATTTTGACTGCTTTGGATGATGGACGCCCTTGGTTTGCTATATCATGTGAATGGGCACGGGACAGTTTTTCAGTCACCGAGATGGCCGAAGGCCAGCATGTCATCCTGACTCTGCCTTGCATTGAAGGTTTGCTCAGCGTTTTGACCACTGATTCATGGCCCGCATTCTGACTCTGTTGATGGCTTCTCTTTCTGCTTTGGCTAGTGCGCAGGAGGTATCGCCAAGTGATAACTACGAATCACAGATTGCTCACGTTCGCATCCGGTATCGGCAAGAGATTGCAAAGCAAATCCATAGCGCAAGTGTGGTTGAACTAGTTCTTCTTCGTTTCGACGATTTGAAAGAAGCAGGCCCCTTTAATGACGATGACTCCCGATTCCCTATCACTCCGTTCGGCAAAACAACAAGCATCATATCTTCCAAGACGCTCAGCGCAAGCGAACGGAGGCAACTCCTGCAAGCATTGGCAACGCAACTTGAGAAACCTGTCCATGATGGCGGTGCGTTCTGCCATTATCCAATCCATGGAATTCGAATTCTCGCGAAGCCTCGCGATGAGGCGTCTGAGGGAGAGGCCATATTCACTGGTTCGTTCTGTTGGGTTTGCAAAAACTTCGGCTTCACCTATCCCGATGCAGCAGAATGGCTCGACACCAGTTCGGAATTACAAGACATCTGCAACAAGCTGCTTCCGGTTCCCGCTCAAGAGCGGGCGAGATTCAATGCGACGTTCGGTTCACGTTCAAAAGCCGAACCCTAAAGCCCACCGCATGACTACCCGAATCGCGAATCCAAAGTGCTTCGAACGAATAGTTAGCTGCCGCTATCTGATTCGCACTAGCAGCAATGGATCTCTCGATAGCCAGAACCGCGCTTGACGCGTTCACTCATCACGACATTGAATCCCCCACTGCCAGTGGACAAAGCTACGCGGAAACGCCTTCGCTTTCCGAAAATCACTCTGCGGCGATTGCTAATCAGCGTTGTGATTTGCGGCGTTTATTTCTCGACCTGGCCATCAAGCCTGCGAAGGGCGGGACGGGACGTGGTGAACTATGCATTGGAAAACAGAGAGCCTCATACTTCATGGACATTTCATGGCGGGTCGGCAATTTTGCCGCTGGTCTTTCGGGTTGATGAACGCCAGCATCTGCCCAAGGATGAAACAACTACCTTTCGTCGATACTATTTTTGGTGCTTTGGATACGTCTGGCGAACACCGCTGGAGTACGAAATTCCATTCCGCCCTGGATACTGATTGCCACGATCAACAAGTTTTCGAACATACTTCCCATCGCTAAGCGTCGGATCGTTTATTTGCTCAGGCGATTGGTCGATCACCGAAGCTAACCCTTACAGCATCAATCGCATTGCGTTTACAGCTTCTATCGTCTTGCCCAGGTAAGCGATTCGAAAACGAGCCACGACTCTGCGAAGACGGTCGCGGCGGTTGGCAACTCTCACAAATCAACACGGATCGCTGGATCTCTGCTTACGAAGACTACTTCCTGGTTTTCTGTTTCGCTGTCGCTGCGTCTCCTGCCGTCGAAGGGGACTACGTTGAGTCAACAAGAATGACTGCGAAAATGTCAGATGATGTCATCGGAACGGACGAGTCAGCATGGAAACAACCGAATCGCATGTGGCAGGTTATTGATGGCGAGGCCATCTTCGAATGGGTGCAGTCAATTTACATGAACCCCACGCGTGACGGTCTGATCTCGATATCTCTCGAAGTCAAGCTGCACACGCAAACGGAATGGTTGCCCGTCACAGGTCATGGGTACGCACGAATCCGCAATGTTGGTGAGATGCCAGAGCTTGACTGGAAGTGGATTCCACCTCGGCTGTATCCCCTTGTTCGACTGATCCCAAAGCGTTTTCGAAGATCACGCACAGAGTGGTAGACAACGATTCGTAAATTGAGAGAGTCGAATCCGTCTGCAAAACATGGCACTAGCCGCAGTACCCTCTCAGGCAGCGACACCTACATTGGCCGACGTAGGCGAACTAATGTTACCAGAAAACCTCCCCTTGTTTTGGCTCAGCCAGACGCGTACCGGCAAATCGATTTTCTTTGGTGTGAGATTGGCCGCACTGGCAGATGCGAGCTCTTTCTTCGGGAAACCATTCGCGGGTGTTTGCTTCTCATGAACTCAGGACACTTAGGCGTCTGATTGCACTCCAACTTTTTTCACGATCATATTTGCTCGACCGACGAGGATTCGCGGTGAGCGGATCCCGCAATCCAGTGGCTCGAGTTGAATCAACGAAACACGCCGCGCATTCGCAGGCTACTTTGGACAAACGTCGTCTCCTGATCGTCCACGGCTTCGGTGTCGCAACATGCGTTTTCCGACCGCTTTTGCAACGTCTCAACGACGCTGCCGTATCCGCACAGCTATTCCGGTATCCGAGCGTTGGACTTGAACTAGGAGAAATTGTGAGTCGACTGTCAAAGTATCTGGAGGAGTCGCGGCCTGACGCGATCATCGCTCACAGCCTCGGTTGTATTGCAGTATGGCTCGCGGCGCATGACGCCCAACGGCGGGGGAGACTGGTCTTCTTGGCCCCACCACTAAAGACACTGCCTGTCACCCGTCTCATCCCATCAATGATGCGTTTCCCGTTCGCCCCGCTTTTGGATCATCGAGCACTATTCAGTGCATCCGCTTTTGATTTGCCGACGCTGTCTGGTTGCACAATTCGAACAATCTCAGGTCGAAATGACTACCTTGTACCAATATCTTGCACCCGCCACCCGGACGTTACCGATGCACGAATGACTATTCACACTCACAACTCGATGCTTTTCTCTCGCCGCGTCGCCGACCTAAGCCGAGATTGGATTCTGAGCGAGATTTCGTGACATTCACCACGGCAGCAACGATATTCCCGATGGCTTTTTCGGTCTCATGACTTGGAGCCGAGCGAGGTAACTCAGACGTTTCCATTTGTCACGCGGGCACAATAAATGTTCCCTTACTCAACACTCAAGCGAGAGGCCAGGGCCTATTTTTTCACCGTAGCAACACTCACGTCGATCGTCGTATTCGCGTACGTCTTAGTTCCTTCGGGCGTTTCGGACCCAGAAAAGCCGTCAAATTTGCTGACCATTCTGGGTATTGTGACATTCTTCTGCCTCGCGCCCCTGGACCCGAAGCCGAGCCCGTTTGTACTCTTACGCTCAATCTCCCTGTCCCTGCTTTGCGGCGGCATCTTAGCCAGAATACTCGTCAAAGAACCGCTGGTCGGTACCACGCTCCAGTCAGCAGGAATCACGATTTCTCCAGATCGATCTTTCGAGGTCTCGGCAGCTTTGCTGATCATTGGGTTTGCAGCTTTGACCGTTTATCTGTCTGCAAGCTATCGCCATTCACGCCAGAAATCGAAGATCCGACCGATGTCCGGGAGTAGTGCAGGCAGCTGTATCGAAGATGAAGACCTTTCGTCACTGCACGATGACCAGTAACGCATTCGACAAACGGTAACAAAATCTTGTTTTTCAAAGCTCTCATCGAAACGGTTCATGGCAATGTCGAATTCAATCCACCGGTCTCGCAGTCTGCGCTACAAGACTTCATAGCCAACAACGGTGTTCTACCATCGGAACTCTCAAGCTTACTTCAAGAAACCGATGGCGTACGTGTTGGAGAGATGGTCTCAATTTTCTCTATCGAGCCCCGCATCGGATACACGTTTCAGTCTGTGATCGAAGAATGGACGGACCCCGAATACGAGAGCCTCTATCCGAATAGCCTGGATCTCTTCTTTTTCGCTGACGACGGCATGGGCGGATTCTTCGGCTATCGTCAACTTGCGGAACAAGGTGGTGCATTTGGCCCCATCTGCTACTGGGATCATGAGACTGATGAAGTCCGGGAACTGAAGGAACAAGGGTTGGCTGGCTTCATCCGCACATGCGATGAGTACCTCGCGTGAAAACCCATCCAATTGATGCTAAGACTTGGGCCTACTCCTTGGCATTCCCTTCAGAGTCGCTAAGAGTTTGGCCTCCAGACTTAACACCCGCGATCGAAGCATAGTTGAATCGTTTAACAATACTGAACTTGCAACACATCGGATGCTCTGTGCTGCAAATCTCTTCTTTTCTCTCTCGTTGACCCGTCCGTTGGGGAGCAACCATTTGCTGCACCTGTGCGAGGACGATCGATGTACTCGGCCATTGCAAACCAATCAAACGGCAAGGTGCAAACCTTCGTTCTTCGATTGACGCGAGTATGAATGTCGACCGCAGACAATTCGGCGGGTTACTTGTATCGACGCTCTTTACGCGTCTAGGTTGGGATGACCCGTCTAAACTCCCTTCATGCCCGCCCCATTTCACTTGGACTCGTTCTTCAGCACTCGAGGCATTCGTCCCATGCCCGGCCGGATGGCATTTTCACGAGGTCGACAACGACGGACAGAGTTCGCGGTCCGCGTACTTTACGCGTGAGGATTACGCAAAACTTGATCAATTCAGCACGGGGTTCGTTGTGAACGTTGTTCGTGGAATGGATGGAGACATTGCGACGTGGTGCAACGCGATTGTCAACATTTGCCTTGAGGGATGCACACCAATCGAACACGTTGAGGACTCAAACGACGAATACTTCACGTATGGAATTGAAAAAGTTGATCCTCCAAAAGGATCGCGAAAAACTGCCACTCGAATTCGTCTCGTAAGCGTCGGAAACAAGCACTCGAACACGCTGTACTTGGTTCAATTTGAGGCTCCGGCTAACCAATGGGAGTCCGCTTGGGAGATCGGAAGGCGGATCTATGACATGTTCAAGATCAACCCGGATGTATAGCCATGACCACCTCACAAGAGTGCAATGCATCAAAGCAAATGCCATGGTCGCAGGTGAGCAGGAAATGGAAAAGCGATTACTCAGATTTCGAAATCATAGTCGTTTATCGAATTGGAATCTTCATTCCATACTTGCGCATTCAGTCATCCTAGTCCTATCGACTATGCTCACGCTTGTGATTGGCTGTGATGCCCCAGCGATTGATCCGGGCACATCAGCAACAATTGATGATCCTTCGAACGTCCACACACAACGCCGAAGGCAGCTAAAATCCTCGATTTCCTACTTGACGGAAGACACGCATCTTCAAGTTTCCATCGACTATGATTCGGCATTGTCCGCTCCAAGATGGAAGCCAACTGATTCCAATCCTCCCTTGGCCGCAGCGGATGCGATTCGAATTGCCAACGAGGCAATGAGCAGGCTGGATATGCCGAGCACTTCAAAGGCTTGGACGCTTGACCACATCGAGCTACAAGAGCTTGCGATCCCTAGGC
>JBCCKZ010000313.1:0-6619 GCA_039027135.1 Planctomycetota bacterium | reverse complement strand
TCCATGTCGATGTGAAGAATCATCTTATTTCTGGCTGATCCAGCCCATCACTTCATCAGTTGACGCCAAAGAGTCAAAGACGACGACATCCGTGCCCGTAGCTGCCTCGGAAAGCAATGCCTGCCGACTCGCCGATCCAGTTGCCACCGCGATAACGTGGGCGTTAATGGCACGACCACACCGAATATCCGCGACAGTATCCCCAATGACGACAAGTGGCAACGAACAATGACTTTCGATTCGCTCGGCCGAACGTCGTGCCATCGCATCGCGGCAAACGTCGAGATCCCCCCCATGAACCTCACCAAAGAACGACAGTAGATCAAAATGCTCCAACTTCATCCTCGCCGTCTTGGCCAGATTGCCCGTCATCACATCCAACGGGAAGTCCTTCGCTTGATCCCGCAATGTTTCTAGCAATTCAATCACACCGGGCAAGACTCGCCCTCCACGAGAGCTCAACGCAGTCGGCAGACGGTCCGAGTAAGCATCGAACAAACGATTTCGATGCTCAAGATCGATGGGCAAGCCATTGATCCGAAGAAGCTCCTCGGCAATGGATCGATCGGTGCGTCCTCCAAACGCGATCTCTGTATTGGGATTCTCCAGCTTGAACTCTTCAATCATCGTCTGACGCAGTGCATCGGCGCCGCTTCCGTGCGTTTCAAGAAGAGTGCCGTCAATATCGAAGAGTAGACGTTTCATTAATCGCTTACCAACATGAACATAAACCGAAGTAGGAGTATACGACTCCTCCGGTGTCGCCGCGAAGACGCTCTCGGATCCAAAACGTCGTCATTGAAGTTGCGTTCTTCATCTAATCCTCCCGCTCCGCGGGAGGGTCGGACGCAGTAGCCGTCGGTGAAGACCCTTCAACTAGGAATTCGCCCCTTCACCAGTGCAAATCAGAAACGCTCAATCCAAGAACGCTCAATCCGAGAACGCTCCGGGGTCACCATCCGATGGCATGCGCCAATCTCCCCTGGGTGAGAGGCTCACGGACCCCACCTTGGGACCATCAGGAACGCAGTTTCGTTTGAACTGATTTCGGAAGAAACGCTTAACAAATCCATCGTAAACGTTGATGCGATGCTCCGAAGAGTACTCCTCATCGAACTCAGCGTGAGCGGCCAGCTTCAGAATTTTCTCTCGATCAAATCCGTTTCGAACCAAATGAAACAAATAGAAATCCAATAGCTCGTACGACCCAATCGACGCCTCGGTACTTTGTCGGATCGATCCATCAGAACTTGGCGGCAACAACTCGGGCGATATCGGTGTGTCGGCGACTCGATGCAAAGTCTGACGAAGAGGCCCGTCAAAATAGTGATCAGCAGCGTACCGAACCAAGAATCGCACAAGCGTCTTGGGAATCGAAGTGTTTACGTTGTACATAGACATATGATCGGCGTTGTAAGTCGACCAACCCAACGCCTGCTCACTCATGTCACCCGTCCCGAGAACAAATCCGCGACTCATGAGCAGCATCGTTCGGATTCGAGCCTGCACATTCTCGAAGGTCAAATCCTGGGCGTCATCGGGAGTTTGAATCAATTGCTGCTGCAGCGACTCAACCGAGGTGGCATCATCGATTTCGATACCCAAAGGCATATGCCCTAACGACCGGAAGGTATCGAGTGCCAATGGTCGAATATCAACAACCTCGCCGGTGACCCCGGTTTGTTCGATAAGCCAATCAGCGCTGGTGCGAGTGTGCTCAGTGGTCCCAAAACCCGGCATCGTAATCCCAACAATACTCGACTTATCTCGCTCCTCCGCATCACAGGCTCGAAGCGCCACAAGCAATGCCAACGTGCTATCGAGTCCACCTGAGACTCCAATCGTCAATTTGGTTTCGAACGATAAACACCGGAGTCGCTTTCGAAGACCCGCCGTCTGAATATCGAATATTTCAGCACATCGACACGCCAAAGCGTCTGTGTTCGAGGGAACGAACGGATGGGGATCCACATGCCGCAGCAATTCGATTCGGTCCTTTGCATCCGAATCATGGATCTCGATCTGACGATAATGATGTTGTGTTCCACGGGCATCATCGAATGATCCGATCAAACGGCGGTCGTGCTGTAGCTTCTGCAAATCAATATCTGCAACCAATTGAGTTTGTTCGAATGCAGGCGGCGTCTTTCCGTCACCGACACGTCGAGACTCTTCGAGCAATGAACCACTCTCGGCGATCAAATGATGACCACCAAACACTAAGTCCGACGTTGATTCAGTAGGCCCAGCTGAAGCATAGACGTAGGCGGCGATGCAGCGGCCCGACTGAGATCGAACGAGATCACGTCGCCAATCAGCTTTGCCGATTGTCTCGTTGCTCGCAGATAAGTTGACGATCAGATTCGCGCCTGCAAGCGACGCATGACAAGAGGGGGGAATTGGCGTCCACAAATCCTCACACAGTTCAATGGCAATTTTGGCCGGCCCATGGCTGATAATGAGATCCGTTCCAAAAGGAACATGACCCCCATCGAAGTCAATGCTCTTAGGATCCTCCGCACCAGCTGGCTTGAAGTGCCTAGCTTCATAGAACTCGCGGTAGTTGGGCAGGAAAGTCTTGGGAACCATCGCGATGACCCGTCCCCCGGAACAAACCGCCGCGACGTTCATGAGCGAATCATTGACAACCCACGGCGTTCCCACAACGACAACCGAATCTTTGGACGTCGCGTTGGCAACGCTCTGCAAGGCTTCCGCAGAAGCACTAAGCAAATCGCTTAGACCAAACAAATCACCACACGTGTAGCCGGTTAGGCCGAGCTCGGGAAAGACAACTAGATCGGCATCCATCGCTTTGGCAACTTCGATGGTCGCCTCGGCGTTCGCCCGAGGGTTGCCAACGGCCAGCGGCGTGCAAGCGGCAGCAACGCGATAGAAGCCGAACTTGGAAAGACTCAAAAGTCGTCCGCCTTTCGATAAGCATCGATAACAGCCTGTTCGCCTTCGGCGCCTTTCTGACTGTTGCCATGCTCCATACCAACCACGCCCTGAAAATCACGTTCGTAGATGTACTTGAAGACTTGTCGATAATTGATCTCACCGCTGTAAGGCTCTTTTCGACCGGGATTGTCCCCCGATTGGAAGTAAGCAATCTCAGACCAACACGCATCAATATTGTTGATCAAATTCCCTTCGGTGATTTGCTGGTGGTAAATGTCAAATAGAATCTTGCACGAAGGAGAGTTGACGGCGCGACAGATCGCATAGGCCTGATCACTTCGCTGCAAAAAGACACCGCCATGGTTGGAATACCAATTCAGCGGCTCAAGCACCATCACCAAATCATGAGGCTCGAGAACCTCACTGCATCGCCGCAACATATCAATCACATTGGCCGTCTGGTAACCTTCCGCGAGACGTCCGCCGCCATACTTATTCCATTTTTCAGTGCCTGCAAACTGCTGATCAACACTACCGGGCACAACCGTGAACCACTTGGCACCGACTCGTTTGGCGATCGCCACAGCCTCCTTCATCGCCTGCATGATTTCGGCCGTGGTGTCGTCTTGTGGTCGAGCAAAAGTGGGGCGATCAAAGCTGCCGTAGGCGACAAAGACTCCCATTTGCATCCCACGATCCGAGAGAAGCTTGCCAACCTTCTCCTGCATCTCGGGCGTTTCTTTAGGTAGACCGTTGTATTCGAAAGCAGTGAATCCCTGATCAGAAGCGAAGCGAATCTGATCGAGCAAATCATCACCCGCCAGTTTTTTGAACATCCCTGGATGGGGAGCGTAACCTAGTTTGAACTTTGGCTGTGCAGGGGCGGCGTAGAGTGAACCGTGAGCCATCGCCGCGGCGCCGACACCAGCCGCTTTCATGAAGTTTCGTCGTTGCATGCAATCACCTCGCTGTGGAATTCCAATCTAGTTTAACTGGCCAACGTTCCTTTGCGGGAGCCGCAAGATGCTGAACTTCGTTTCCCTGCACCACAGACACATACGTCTGGCCACTCTCTAAGTTTCGTTGCTGATTTCTATTGATCAAGCTGCCGCTGACCAGACATTCGGCCATCATGAGTAGTTAGGCGTTGGCGGCCGGTAGTCGGACAGCTCGATAGTGCGAAACCATTCGATCGTTCGCTTAAGCCCCTCGCTGAGGTTCATACCGGGAGACCAATCAAGCTTCTCCTTAGCCAAACTGATATCGGGTCGCCGACGAGTGGGATCGTCGGCCGGCAGCGGCCTCGAAACAAGTTTGCTATCACCTCCGCAAATCCGAATGACCTCTTTGGCGAGTTGCTCGATCGTGTACTCATCCGGATTGCCGATATTGACTGGCCCAACAAAGTTCTCGGTATTCATCATTCGAATGATGGCTTCGTTCAAATCATCGCGATAGCAGAAAGAACGAGTCTGGGAACCATCACCAAAGATCGTGATATCTTCACCCGCTAACGCCTGGCGGATGAACGTCGAAACCACTCGTCCATCGTACGGATGCATTCGCGGTCCATAGGTATTGAAGATGCGAACGATACGAACATCCACGCCGTTGTGTCGGTGGTAATCCATGAAGAGAGTCTCGGCGACACGTTTGCCCTCGTCATAGCAGGCTCGAATTCCGATCGGATTGACGCTGCCACGATAAGACTCAACTTGCGGATGCACTTCGGGATCGCCATAAACCTCAGAGGTGCTCGCCTGAAGAATGCGTGCGCCGCATCTCTTGGCGATGCCGAGCATGTTGATCGACCCCAAGACACTCGTCTTGATGGTCTTGATGGGATTGTACTGGTAGTGACCAGGAGCTGCCGGACACGCCATGTTGTAGATTTGGTCGACTTCGAGATGTATCGGTAACGTGATGTCATGCCGAATCAGCTCGAAATTTGGCCGCCCCAACAAATGCGAGACATTGGTCTTCTGACTCGTGAAGAAGTTATCCAAACAAATCACGTCATGCCCGTCTTCAACGAGCCGTTCACAAATGTTTGAACCTAAAAAACCAGCACCTCCGGTTACCAAAATACGTTGAATCACTCGTTCATTTCCGTGGGTTGTTGGTCTATTGATCGCGCGCGTGCAAGTCGCGGTTGTCGATTAATCTAGTCGCTCCGATACGAGCGGCAATCAATGCAACGGCAGGATCCTCAGCGTTCCTAGGCCCTAAGGTTTCCGGGTGTACCACGGCCGCATAATCGATCGAATCGACACGACCACGGAGTCCCATTACCATGATCTGCTCCAGGTCTTGGCTCGTTCTGGTTCCCTCAAGAAATGAATCTCTTGCGACAGCCAAAACCTCAGAAATCGCCAACGCACGTTGCCGCTGATCTTCATTCAAGTAGGCGTTGCGGCTGCTCATGGCTAAACCGCCCGACTCACGAATAGTCTCGCCAAACTCAAGTTCAACTGGCAAGCAGAGGTCACGAGTCATGGTCTCGATCACCCGGGCCTGCTGATAGTCTTTCCGGCCAAACACGGCTATGTCACAACGTGTGATTGCAAAAAGTTTTGCAACCACGGTGCAAACGCCAGCGAAATGCCCAGGGCGAAACTCTCCTTCAAGAACTCCGGCGATCGCAGGTGGTTCGATCGTTGTTGAACAACCTGATGGATACATCTCGGCCGCGGAAGGAGCAAAAACCAAATCCGCACCAGCCGATGAACACTTGGCTAAGTCACCATCAAAATCTCTGGGGTACCGAGCAAGATCCTCACCGGCACCAAACTGGGTGGGATTCACAAAAATTGAGACCACCACTTTTCGACCGGCACCCGTTGCCAATCGAATGAGCGAAACGTGGCCTTCATGAAGTGCCCCCATGGTCGGCACAAGCACAACGCGATCACCATCTGCCAACCACTGCCGAGCTTTATCGGAAGTCTCTTCGGCCGTTCGTAAAATCGGTATCGAAGACACCTCAGTCGTCACAGCTTGCCAGTCGCTTGGACTAAGACATCTTCGGAAACATAGATTGGCAAGGGGTCCTCGAACGTCACCGCAACGGCAATCGCATCGCTGGGGCGACTATCAATCTCGATTTCGTCACCATTGCTATCCTTGAGAATCAACTTGGCAAAATAGGTTGCTTGATCCAGATCGGTAATCTCAACCCTTTCGACACTTGCCCCCAAAGATTCCGCGATCCGTACAACGAGGTCATGGGTCAGTGGGCGAGGTGGCGTGTAACCACCTTTGACACGCCGATCGATATTTGTCGCTTCAAAAATCCCGATCAAAATCGGAAAGCTGCGATCGCCATCGACCTCCTGCAAATAGATGACCTGATTCTCGGTCAACTCGGAAATGATGATCCGAGCCAGCTGCATGCGCACCGCCGTGTCATCCATGGCTTATCGTTCCTTGGCTTGCGAGAGGCGTTCGAAGAGAATGGTTTAACATCAACGTTTGGTTCGGCTTGATCGATAGAATGGAGACCGGACGTTAACCCTCGTCTAGCTGATAGAAGCAAGGGCAAACGCCCTGCGACTGACCAACGAAGCGATGCGAACTCCCGAGAGCGTTCAGTCTAACACGTTGCCCGGAGACGATCACGAAGGGGACCAATGACCGTCCTGGGAACGAACTTGGCGAGCTGTTCATCGTCGTCGGAGAGTGCCGCGATTTGCTTCAGCAGTGAACTTGAGACATGTGC
>JBCCKZ010000312.1:0-6647 GCA_039027135.1 Planctomycetota bacterium | reverse complement strand
CCAGCAGTTCGCGGTCGATTGGCGAAAGGCTCAAGGACTAATTCCAGAATCTATTGAGTAGAACGCTGCCGAAACAAGGATTCAGCTGCGTTTGGGCCCGAACCGTCCTGACCGCCGGGTAAATCACCACGCCATAGTAAATACGGGGACCGCCCCTGACAAGTTTTGCACTTTGTCAGCTTTTTTCAGCCCCCGCGGCCTCGACGCTGAATTTGTTGGTTCGGTCCGTTGAATATTTCGAACCGAGAAAGACTTCAAGATCGGCCCAGCGGCAGTAACTGCTGTGATTTGCTGGGATAGCGGAACTCGTCAAACGGCATGTCGCTTTAATAACATCCGTGAAATCAATGATCAGCCGCGGTGCGCTAACACCCGGTGACGGCTTGGAACCGGACGCTATCGCGTTGCGGCTAATTTAATCGACAGGCCGCCAAACGCTTCGGTTTCAAACGGAATAGTGCGGTTTCGAGGCCGAAACTCTTGGCGGCCTGTCGATTTAATGACATCTATGAAATCAATGATCCGCCGCGGTGCGCCCACACCCGGCTACCGTTCAGAACCGGACGCTATCGCGCTGCGGCTTATTGATTTGACATGCCGCTGGTGAGTTCCGCTACTGAGAATCCCGACTAGGCTTTGACGATATCTTTCATCTTGGGTTCAAGATAAGTCACTGTGGATGACATGCTGGCCAGGTTACCGTAGTCCTCCTCGGGAATCTGGACGCGGTGGCGTTTTCTCAACTCCATGACGATGTCCAGGAAATCCATGCTATCGAGCTCGAGCTGGTCCCGAAAGTTCTTCTCGTCTTCCAGGCTATCTAGGTCCTCATCCGGGGAAATGTCTTCCAGGATGTCGATGATCTCTTCGCGGATTTCAGCAGGCGTCATTTTGGGTGGGGCTTGAGAAAGGGGTAGGTCAATCCTCGGCGAAAGGTTAACCCATGCGGCCGATGATGACCACCGAGTTGATACCGAGCATGCCAAAGGAGTTGTTCAAAATGTAGTCGACGCGAGGCTTTTCTCTCGACTCATTGAGCACGAGCCCCGGCAGCTCGCACTCGGGGTCCAGCGTATCGACATTGATGGTTGGATGGACCACGCCATCTTGAAACGAAGCAAGGTTGCCGGCTAGCTCAAGCGATCCGGCGGCACCCATCGCATGACCAATGAAACTCTTTGTGTTGTTGATGCAAACCGAGTCCAATTCACCGAACACTCGCCTGAGAGCTGAGCACTCTTGAGCGTCGCCGCTTGCCGTGCCGGTTGCGTGCGTACTGACAATATCGATCTGATCAGGCTCTAAGCCGGCTCGTTTGAGGGCCATGTCAACACATTGGGACTGACGCTCAGGATTGGGCAGAACAAAATCCGTTGCATCGGTATTCATCGCGTAACCGACAAGCTCACCGTAGATCTCAGCACCACGCGCTTTCGCATCCGAAAGGCGTTCAAGCGTGTAAAGGCAGCCGCCCTCGGCGACGACGATTCCATTGCGATCTACATCGAATGGGCGAGACGCCTTGGCAGGGTCTTCATTCGACGCCAGGGCATTTTGACTGTTGAATGACGCGAAAATGCCAAATGTGTGAATCGACTCACTCGTTCCGCCCGCGATGGCTAGATCACATTCGCGAAGGCGAAGCATTTGGGCACCTTGAATCAGCCCCGCATTGCCCGCGGCACAAGCCGCCCCGATGGTGTAATGGGGGCCCGTGATGCTCATGTTGAGAGCAATCTCGCCAGCCGGGTTGTTCGCGACTGTTCGAGGATTGTGGTGGTGGGACCAACAACTTGTGTCGTAGTCAAAGCCCTTGATCACATGAATCTCATTTTCGGTTTCCACGTTCCCGTGTTCGGTCACGCCCACATAAATACCGACTCGCGATCGATCGATGTTTTCCCAATCGATGCCACTATGGGCGACTGCTTCATTGGCCGCGTAAACCCCCACACTGCCCGCTCTTGTGCCGCGACGAAGATCTTTCTTGGTCTGGTACTTTCTCGTGTCAAAATCGCACACGCCCGCGAGCGTTTCGCCAAAATAACGAATTTCGTAAGGACGCACTCCGCTGCGGCCTTCAAGCAGTGACTCTCGGTAACTTCTCCAATCGTTTCCATTTGGTGAGGTCAGTCCGATGCCTGTAATCACGATCCGTTGATCATCGGGAAGCTCTGAGGCGAGATTCGGTGCAATCACAGCGTAAAGTTCGGTTTTTGGTCGGCGGGCGTTAGGCCAGAAGCCTACCAATCGCAGCGTTGCCCAGCAATGATCACCACGTAAACGCTGCGCAAAACTCGGCTCAATCCATTCGCACGCCAACCGATAAAAGAATATTGGCGTAGCGTTGTTGGTCGGCCGTCTGAACCGTCAAAACATGGTCTTCGGTTGACACAGCGTTGTAAAAGTCCCACTTCTCGGTAGGTTCGACTTCAAGATCCAAGCCGGCCGAGGCGATCGACTTCCGATAGTCATCCCAAACGGGTGGGTCGCCATCGAGCGCGTAGGGACCCTCGGTTTCGGTTTGCATCGTCTGAACCCGTTCAATCGGTACCGCTGAAAGGATTGCCTGAAGCACTTGGTCACACGTGGGCACTCCCGGCATTAAATTAAGACTGACTAATTCGGCTCTGGGGCCGCGTTTACTCGATGCCGGATAATTTCCGTCAGCGATCAGAATCGTCGAATGGTGACCTGCCGCAGCGAGAATCGAGTTGATTTGGGGGTGGATCAGACGGTGCAATAGCATGGGCTAGACTCAGTTGAGCAATGATTGTTTGAGCTGTATTTTCGAGGCCGACAGTTTGCCGCTCACCGTTTTCATTGACAACACCACCGAGGTGACGCCCGACGTGAACCAGAATTTGGCTCGCCGTCTGACCGGGGGCCAAAATACGGTGTCGCATCTACGCTTCGCATCGACCCATTCAAATCCAGTCCACTCATTAGTCCGCCTTCAAAAGTAGACCGCTTTCATTGTCTGAGAAGCTTTTTCGTCATCGTCTGCCACTGGGAAGCTATGCGGGCATTCCGCTGTATGTGCATTGGTCGTTTTCGTTGGTGGTGATCTATGTTGGGCTCGCTACATTCCAGGGTGGTGCGGGGGCGATGGCATTTTCGATTGCCCAACTTTTTGGGCTTTTTTTCTGCGTGACGCTGCATGAATACGGACACGCGTTGGCGGCAAAATGGTTTGGGATCGAAACCCACGACATCACCTTGTTGCCGATTGGAGGAGTGGCTCGATTGGTTCGTATGCCCCGAGCTCCCCATCGAGAATTTGTAGTTGCGGTTGCAGGGCCCGCGGTAAACGGGGTGATTGCGATCGCGTCAGGTATTGCGATTGCTTGGGTCGTCGACCCGGACATCTTTGAGGCGATCGCAGCCTATTTCGCAGCGCTATTTTGGGGATCGCCTCCTCCGGAACTTTTGCAGGGGATTCTTGAACTGAGTAGTCAGCCCAGTGCCTTCGCCTACCTCGTTTTCATATTCGTGATGAATCTGGCGCTCGTCATTTTTAACATGATCCCAGCGTTCCCCATGGACGGTGGTCGCGTCCTGCGCGCCATGTTTGCGACGGTGATGTCGTATGGCACGGCTACCTGGTGGGCGTCAAGGATTGGTTTAGGGTTGTCGTTTTTGATGGTATTCGTTGGATTGCAATTTGATCCGATCGCCTGGCAACTTGTTTTCGTCGCCGTCTTCATCGGGATCGTCGGCACGAATGTGAATCGTCAGGTTCAGCTTGGTGAGCTCACGTCAGGTATAAAAGTGCAAGACGTTATGGGGACGGCTCCACCGACGGTCGGCATCGATGCCTCCATGGTTGCCATCGCGGCTCGCTGGAAAGAGTTTCCCAGTGGTGGCATCCCCGTTTTGTCTCCCGCGGGCGGTTTGATAGGCGTGTTGACGCTGAAAGATGTGCTGGCATTTTCTCGTTCTATTAAGAACCAGGGCAATGCACCGGAGTCCGCGGTCGGGCAATGGATCGATCATGAGCGATCGGTCACTGCCTTGAGGGCGGACGATGAACTTTCGAACGCCATTATGGGGCTAGGAAGTGCTTCCGGATTTCCCGTTGTCGACGCCGACCAGCATTTGGTGGGATGGCTTGATGCAAGCGACCTTAACCAACGCATCGCGTATTTTCGAATGAACGAAGATACGACCGGGAAAGCTCAGACGCCTATGTCTTCGTTCCAGAGCTCAGCGTGATCGCGAATGAATGCTTTCATGAGCGAGATGCAACGCTGATCGTTGAGGTTGATCAGCTCAATGCCTCGCGACCTAGTGTATTCCTCAGGGCCGCGAAAGGTTTCGTTCTCACCGATGATCACTCGCGGGATCTTGTACAGAAGTGCGGTTCCACTGCACATATCACACGGTGAGAGCGTCGAAACCAATGTGCACTGTTGGTAGTCACGAGCCGTCAATCGTCCGGCGTTCTCCAACGCATCCATCTCCGCGTGCAAAATTGCGCTGCCGCTCTGAACGCGACGGTTATGGCC
Source organism: Planctomycetota bacterium (assembly GCA_039027135.1). Taxonomy (GTDB): domain Bacteria; phylum Planctomycetota; class Planctomycetia; order Pirellulales; family Pirellulaceae; genus Rubripirellula. Next base: position 2,139 of record JBCCKZ010000312.1, on the reverse strand, counting down.
GACGCCAATGATTTCACCTTTTAAAACCAGCACGCTGCCGATGGGGATTCCACCCTCGTCGCGTCCGATCGTGGCTTGTTCAACAGCAGCATCCATCCATCGGGAAAAGTCATCATCCATGGGCTCAATCCAAAATTCCCTCTAACTCCATCCACTTTTCGGCTAGTGAACGCCAAGAATCTGATCCAATGCCCGAGAGACGGCCCCCAAATCCATGCCCACCACTTGCAAATAGATGCATCTCGGCGTGCGAGCCAGACTTTCTGACCGTCTCGAACGCTGCGATACCGCTTTGGCAGCTCACTCGGTCGTCTGTCGCATGGGCAACAAAAAGAGAGGGCAACTCATCAGCAACGGGAATCTCATCGAGCAAGTCTGTTGTACCTTCTTGGTTCAGCCATGCCGGATAGACGAGCACGCAGAACTCAGGGCGGCGATGCATCGTGTCCGGGGCGGTTTCGTAGAATGCTTTTGGGGCAACAGCTGCGCGAAAGGCAGCGTGGCCGCCCGCCGAAAATCCAAGCACACCAACGGAATCGCTTTTCATTCCATCCACCTCGCCCTTATGAATCATGGAGATCGCACGTTGGATGTCCTGGACCGGAGCGAGCCACTTTTCTTCCTCAGACCGTGTGGGTACTCGGTACTTGAGTACCGCAGCGCGAATCCCCAAGTCTTTAAACCACTGGGCAATCTCAGTGCCCTCAAGATCCCAGGCTAGTATCGAAAAGCCTCCGCCTGGTGCGATCACCACGACGCTATCACTTTTCGGGGAGCTTGGGACAAAACAGTGGAGCTCGACATCTCGAACATTCGTCAATCGAACGACTGAGCGAGAGCCCTGTTTGCGGCTGTCGGGCTTACTCGAATCGTGTTCCTCGCCGTCCGGAACGGTCCATTCAGGTGCTCCACCCGGCCAAACACTCGAAACAAAGTCAGCTTCAGGACCAATCGTGGCGGGCAGCAGCGAAGGCGATTGGGCATGGATCACAGTTGCCATCATTGCTAGCAGAATGGGGCTAAACGCTTTCATAAATCGTTACTCGAGGGCCAAATGACGAGGATCGTTCCCAAAGAAGATAACCGGCGGTCCCGGCTGTCGCCACGAATTTTGGCTTCGGTCCTTTGCAAGTCGTGGTCTGCATGCGGCGACGCTGTGTGGTCACGGGGCGAGCGTAACTGACGCGAACTTGGGATGGAATGACGATAATCTGCGTGGAGTGCTGGTTCCGCGTCAGGTTTTCAAGTGGGCGAGTTCGTTCAATTTGCTCACGGGCCGTTGGCGGCTCACTCTTCGTCGTCGATCATGTCTTCGGTGATATTTAGATTCGTGCTGACTGTCTGCACGTCGTCGTGGTCATCGAGGGCCTCGAGTAATCGCAAGACCTTCTTTGCCTGGGCGCCGTCGATGTCAACCGTTGCTTGAGGAACGCGTGTCACTTCGCTGCTTTGAGCCGAGAAACCGGCACCATCAAATGCTTCAAGCAGGGCATCGTAGTTCTCGGGGGGGCAGGTCACCTCAACATGGCCATCATCATTGGTTTCGACATCCTCGCCGCCATGCTCAAGAGCCACCATGGTGATGGCTTCTTCGTCAGTACCTGATTCGAAGACAAAGACTCCCTTGCGGTCGAAGAGGTAGGACACGCAACCCGTCTTACCTACGTCGCCGCCCAGTTTGGAAAAAATCGTCTTCAGTTCGGGGCCTGTTCGATTCCGGTTGTCTGTGAGCGTCTCGCACATGACAGCAACGCCGCCTGGACCGTAGCCTTCGTAAACAATTTCCTCCATCTGGTTGCCACCCAGTTCACCAGTCCCTCGTTTGATCGCCCTTTCGATATTGTCCTTGGGCATCGAAACGGTTTTCGCGTCATCGATGGCTTTACGAAGTTTGAAATTGGCGGTCGGGTCACCGCCGCCACTCTTGGCGGCGATGATGATGGCTTTACTGAGTTTGCTCCACAGCTTGCCTCGTGCCGCGTCGACGCGGCCTTTGCGATGTTGGATGTTTGCCCATTTGCTATGTCCGGCCATCGTTCAATCTCCTTGGATCAGGCGTCTATCACGGGATGGGGGATCATCGTGGTTTGCGTTTAGTCAGTTTGCGATTGTCAGTTTTCTTGGTCGATGACTTGGCTG
>JBCCKZ010000311.1:0-6669 GCA_039027135.1 Planctomycetota bacterium | reverse complement strand
GTATCTCCCACTTCGACGGCGTAGAACTTTTGCTGGCCATTGTCGGAATAGGGCGTACTGAAGTAGCTGTTGCGACACACGACATCACCCGCCGTGTAGGTGTACCTCTCTAAACCATCGAGAACTCTTGGGTCAGCCGTCTTCCAGTTGCTGGGAACGATCAACTGTTGGATCCCCGCTGAATGAAGTGATTCACGCATCTTTTGATAAAACACGTACTGAGATTCGACCATGAAAGCGAGCTGATCACTCGCCCTCAACTCATTTCGTTGGCGGATCGCCCACGCTTCACCTGAAAGCGTGCCGGCTCGATATAACCCAACTCGTCCGGCATCGAAGTCATCCGCCGTCGGATCTCCCGCTCGTACATCCTGCCGTTGTCCATTGGCACGCTTGGAAGTCGCCCAAGCTTTACCTGCCGCGTCTATCGATCCGTACTTTTCGCCCAACCACCGACCGAACGCAGTCTCAACAACATCTCTTTCCGATTCGGGAAAGTCATGAGGATTGAAAGTGTGAAAAAGCAGACTGCTCTCGTTGTGAATTTCGAGGAACGCGACTCCCGACTCTTGAAGCATGCCATTGGGAAGCGACTTCGAGGGCGTCTGCATCAAGTCGATCAGAAAGTCACGATAGAGATCCTGAAACGCATTCTCAAAAAACACCAACGCAATGGCGTTTTTGCCATCGCCGAAGCCCGGGAACACTGATTCATCAATCGGGTGATGGGTGTGCCAGTAGAGATGATCAAGATACGTGTAGATTCCATTTGTCTTTAATGCCGAAATCTTGAGATGCAAATCGGCCAACTGCCTCTGGAACTTTTCCCTATCGACACGCCAACTTCGAAAGAACTCGCCACTGCCCATTCGAACCAGGTTGACCCCATACTTTGCTAACCGACGTGCGCGTCGTTCGTACTGGCTCGGATCATTTCCAAGGCCGTTTTGTACGGCCCAAAACTTTACGGATTGACCACCACCAGTCACAAATTGGTCACCCTGCCTTCGGACAAAACCCGATTGGCCTGCCACGTCCTCGTTCAACCTTCGTAAATCGATAGGGCAGTCGTCATTGAGAGGATCAACGGGCGGCGACCAGGCAAAGAACCCTGATTCATGTTTCTTGCTTTCGATGGCTGGATCACCCTTGCCAATGGGCTGTCGGCCTTCATTAGTCAAATAGATCGCATCAATCGCCCCGTGATTCTGATTCTTGCTGTGAAAACGAAAGCGTATTTTATACTCGCCTTCGCTTAGTTGACGTTTTCCGAGCAGTACCCATCCGACGAATCGCAAGTCAACTCCTCCGTCGCGAGCGACGTTGACCCGATGTTGTGTCTTCTCAACACTAACCGGCTCCCAAGCCTCGTCACCCCAGGCGCAAGACAACTCTGCACCCGTAGGGTTGATGCGAGCCCAAAGTGCATATTCATTTGCGCGCTCGATCTTGATGCCGTACTCGGCCGTTGCTTCCCGTTTACCAAAGTGCCCTAGCCATCGACCGCCGGAAAGTTCGTCAGCGCTGATGTCGTTGTACCAGCCATGGTTGATCACATCCGTCCTATCGACATCCTCCCCCTCCCGCCAGATGGATTCGGCTCTTGAATTTACGGCAACGGTCGACAGAAACGCAGCAACTAACACCAAACGGGCGGCACGTCTCATGAAAGAGGTAGATATCATGTGTCTCGAGTCCAATGAAAGTGATTGCCCAATAGTCTAGCGCTCTCGCCACCCATCGTGAAAACAATCCTCCACCAAACAGCCATCATGCCGAAAAACGCAGCCGCCGTGCTACTCACTCTCATTTGCATGTCGCCATTGATGTTCGGAGTCGTTTTCGCAGAAGACTTAAGACCCAATGTGGTTTTCATCATTGTTGATGATCTGAACGATTTACCACTGGGGCCACACGGCAAACCATCAGTTCCCACACCGAACATTGATCGAATTGCCCGACGCGGCGTTAGCTTTACCAATGCCCACACCAACGATCCAATTTGCGCTCCCTCACGAGCCTGCATGATGTTTGGGCTCTACCCTCAAACCACTGGCCTCTATTGGTTCGAGAACTGGCGTCAGAATGCCATCTTGAAGACAAGCGTTTCGCTGAACCGGCACCTCAAAGGCAACGGATATTCAGTCTTTGGAACCGGAAAGGTCTACCACGGCGGACGCGGTGACAACGCCTACGATCGATTCGGCTATCGAACCGAATTCGGTCCCTGGCCATGGGATGGCGCATCGAAGAATCCCATGTTGCCACATCCCGACATGATGTATCTCTACGAGGAAGACAGCGATGTCGACTACAAGTGGGAGCATCACTTTGGGCGTCTTTCGATGATCCCCGATTGGCCGGCTGATCCGAACCAAGACATTCCAGGATATAGGGGATGGCGACTTTTTGGAAAGCCTTACAAGTACGTCAGTTCCAAGGATCGCGATCCGCTGGGAGACGAGTTATGTGCTCAGTGGTCAACTGAAGTCATCCAGCAGAACCACGACAAGCCTTATGCCCTGTTCACTGGACTGGTCCGCACCCACACTCCTCTTTACGCACCGGACGAGTACTTCGACCGCTTCCCGCTTGATTCGATCGAACTTCCGGAAACGATCGACAAAGATCTTGAAGACTGCGCTGAAGCACTCGCCGACCGATCGCTGTACGGATTTCGACGATACAAGATGCTCACGCGGCACAGCGATCGCGAGCTATACAAACATTGGCTGCAAGCCTACATGGCCTGCGTTTCATTCGTCGACGATCAAGTTGGAAAGATCCTCGACGCCATTGAAAAAAGTCCTGAGCGTGACAACACCATCGTCGTATTTACAAGTGACCACGGATTCCACGTTGGCGAAAAGGAGTTCCTTTACAAACAAAGCCTTTGGGACGGAGCAACACGCGTCCCCATGATCATTGCGGGCGTCGAAGGGATGCCCCAAGGCGTCCAATGTCACAAACCGGTCTCATTGATTGATCTCTATCCGACATTGATTGACTTGTGTGAACTCCCCGTACAACCCAACGAAGCGGGCAACGGATACCGTCTTGAAGGTCATAGCCTGCGACCACTGCTGATGGACCCGAGCGGCGATTGGATGGGACCATCGGTAGCCATCACAGCCCTCCCTGGAAAGGACCATAGCCAGCACAATGAGCACGGCGGGACTTGGTACCCCCACTTTTCGGTCCGGAGCGAGAATCATCGCTACACGCTTTGTACCAATGGTGAGGAAGAACTCTATGACTACACAGTCGATCCTTTGGAATGGAACAACTTGGCTGATGACCCGGCTTATGCTCAACGCAAAGCCAAACTCAACAAACAACTCATCGCGCTACGAGATGGCGATCGTTGGGAATCACTAGGCCAGAACGATGACTGGAATGAACTGATCAGCACCAAGTGGTCCGACGGTGTCCTTCAAGTCACGGACTCCCAAGACACAAGCATCGTAACGAGGCGAGCAGTCGCTGACTTCGAGTTTGAGTTTGAAGCAAAAGTCGCTGATTTGAATTCGATTCGCTTTCGCTATCACATCAGGGGTGACTCTAAAGATCACTCCGGAGTCGTAGCCAACATTCCACCGGAAACGTCTAATCTAGATGGATCCACTGAACCACTTGCAGGCGACCAGTGGAACCGCTATCGCATCCGCGTCCTCGGTGATCGATGCCAGGTTTGGTTCAACGGTCGACTGCACAGTGATATTCGTGGTCCTGGCATCGCAGGTGAGGGTCGTCTCAGCATCCAATTTTTGGGAGAAGAAGCTCTCTCGAGCCAAATTCGATCCTGTCGTTTCCGATCAATTTAAAGCCGCTGTCTAATTGACTCGCTAGCTAACGAACCTGATCACAGTGGTCCACAAAGAAACCATCGACACCTATCTCTTGTAGCATCTCAGCTAGTTTTTTGATGTCACTCGCGTAGTCCGGCAATGAGTCCGCGCGTAGAGTAAACGGATGGACGACCAAACCAATCTCATGAGCATTGGTTACCAAATCCGTTACCACAAACTCCCCCTCACCTTGTTTCGGCTCAAGTATGAGTGGAATCCATGGACCTATGCCGTCTGCGTATTCGCGGACATTATCCAACCCCTCTTTGGTAACGATGGCGTCATAGTCAGCTTCCGCCTCAGCCCAATCATTGCTGCCGATCAGCTGGACGAGTCGCAACTTACAGCCGAGATCTTCACGAATTCTTTTCAGCTCAATCGAATCGAAACACTGCAAGAAGATCTGGTCACCAGATTCACTGTACCCCAGGTCGGAGAGCGTTCTTAAAACGATAGCACTGATGTCTTTTCCTTGTTCCCGATGCCATCGCGGCTTTTTGATCTCGGGGTAGATTCCAACCGATCGACCTGTCGATCGATTGAGGCCGACAACCAATTCAATCGCTTCGATCAAGGTCGGAATCTTGAATGCGGAAAGTCCGACGGGAAATCGACCTGGAAAGACAGCCTTTCCGGTCTTGGCATCAACACGCTCGTGAACCGAAAGCTCACGGATCTCATCAAGCGTCAGATCGATCGCGTAGTACCTTCCATCATCTCGCTTTCGATCGGGAAAACGAGTTGCGACGTCGGTTACCGTATCTAGGTGAACATCATGAAGAACAATGGGATGATTGTCCTTGGTCAGCACAACATCTTGTTCGATAAAATCGGCTCCCATGCCATACGCTAGCGAGTAAGCCGCGAGAGTGTGCTCGGGCAGGTAACCACTAGCCCCGCGGTGTGCGATGACAACCATTCCGTGATGCCCCTGATCATGAGGCGATATCTGAGTACTCACGTCGAATGTCGCCTCACGAACAAGATCCTGCGAGAAGAGCAACTCGGAACAAAGTAAAACCGGCAAGATCAAGTTGACAATCCGAACAAACACAACGCAAATTCCTTCACATAATCAGCTGGATTCGGTCTACTACATACGCGAACCATCGATATTCATGGGTATCAAGCGACGATACACGCTCGAGATTATCGCATATTCGTTCGACGCGATTGAACCTGACTGAAGCCCCGTCACGGCTCCATCATAGGATATAAAACCACGCTACGGTCTCAGCTTCCCGCTAGTCTTCTACCGCGCCCCTGCCGCTCTACTGAAGCAGAATTTGCCACTGGGAACCTATCCGAACACCTATCAGCCGATGGGGCGTTAGCCCGCGGTTCTCGTCGAAATCGGACGCTAGCGAGTTTCGGCTGAGGTTCTCGGATAGGCTCTACGATGCCAAAGGATGATAGCAAGTCGCATCGATCGTGGAATTTGCACACCTTGGGTCCTCGGTGCATGATTTGTAAGATCCGAGAAGTTGATTCGAAACGGCAATTGCCTGGAACATCGTCCGCGTATAGCTGCCTGCCAGTCATGAAGGCTGAAAACCCATACAAGAGTCCTGAAACAACATCACCAAGACACCAATCGGTTCACTGGTCGCTTTCGATTCAGATGGCGCTACTCGGAGCGTTCACAGGTGGCGGCTTTGCGTTTTTCGGTCCGACGCCAGAAGGAGGTGGCGGTTTGGCGACCTCGGCACAATCTTCTTACGAGGTCTGGCATGTCGTCTATGGAGCTATTTTTGGCTTAGTTATGGGATGCTTCCTCGGCTTTGCGAATGCCTGTTTCATGGAAAGATGGCCAAACGCATTGTATCGCCCGATACCCGACAAACAGCTGATTCACACCGCCAAGGTATTCGCGGCTCTTGTTCTAGGTGTCAGCGGATGGCACTTGTACCGCTCAAACTGGTTTGGCTTTTTCTGCACCTGCATCATGGCTACGGGCATGCCGCTGCTCGCCCTCGCGGCTAAAAGGGTTGGAGAGGCAACTAGTCGCCGTGCCTAAACGAGTTCTTAGCACAGAACTCAAAGTCCGATACGATAGTGTTGAGGGCCATTGCCATGCTTTGTAGCAAATCTTCCAACGAGATCTCTGCACGAACAACGCGTCTTGCATGGCCTACGATCAATAAGAATCGAAGAAAGGCAATCCGCGATCATTCCAGGCACTCTGCCAATCAAGATGAATTCGATAGAACTCTAAACAGTGAGGAAGTGGGCTTTGCCTTGGCATTTCGAAAGATATTTTGACCGATTGTCTGATTCAGCTAACACACTACATGGCAATCGAGCCAAGGTTGAAATGAAATGAGTAATTCACTTCCAGACATCCCCCACATTGAAGTTTCCGGTAGTGCCGAGATCGCCGTCGAACCCGACCTTGCACGCATCAAGGCCGAGCTCAAGCACATCGCCGATATCCCATCAGAAGCGAAGCAAATCGTCGATTCACAGTCATCTGCGGTGATCGATCTGGCCAGACAATGCGGTGTCGCGGATAACAACATCAATGCCACGAGGCTTGAAATTGGTCCGGAGTACGACTGGCGATCCGAAGGGAACGACTACAAAGGCACGTCAGTGAGTCGCGAAGTGAAAATCACTCTCGACAACCTCGAACACTTCCCAAAGCTCATGCAAGGTTTAGCTGAGATTCCCGTTCACGAACTTCAGGATGTGACTCTGGACACGACTCTTCGCGGTGAGATCGAGAGAGAAGCTCTTGCGCAGGCGATAGCCAAGGCCCAGAAAACGGCAAAAGATATTGCGACCGGGCTAGGGCAAAGCATCTCTGGCGTATTTCGCGTCG
>JBCCKZ010000310.1:0-6673 GCA_039027135.1 Planctomycetota bacterium | reverse complement strand
CAATTGCTGATGCCGGCCTTAACCCTGAGGACATCCACTACGTCAATGCCCACGGCACTTCGACAACGGTGAACGACAAAGTCGAGACTTTGGCTTGCAAAGAGGTTTTTGGCGAGAATGCTGCCAAGGTTCCTGTCAGTAGTACGAAAAGCATGATGGGACACCTCATCGCAGCAGCGGGTGTCACAGAGATGATCGTTTGTCTGATGGCAATGCGAGATTCTGTGTTGCCGCCCACGATCAATTACGAGAATCCTGATCCGCTTTGTGATTTGGATTATGTTCCCAACGAAGCACGTTCGGCAGAGTTGCGGCACGTGCTAAATAATAGTTTTGGCTTCGGTGGCCAGAACGTTACTCTCTGCCTAACCTCGGGCGGCTAGTCCGCCTTGGTGCATGATGCTTGAGGTATTGGTTGAGGCATCCGGCGCCTCGGTTAGCGTTGGAACAATCAGATATCGCGAAACGGTTTTTCACCGGATTAGACCCTTTCGGGCCTTGGGGCCTGACTCTCTAGTAAGAGAGATAAGATACTAGAACTCGATGAAGACCCGATGTCAGACTATTCAGATGAAGAGCTGCTAGCGTATCTGGACGAGGGTCTCTCGCCGGCACTCAGCAGTGAGATCGAGTCCGCAATCCGTTCGGATCCCGAACTCCAGGTTCGCCTGCAGAGCATTCGTAATCGAGACAACGCGGGCGAACATACCATCGATGCCATCTGGCGGCGGCACCGTCTTTCTTGTCCGTCGAGGGATGAGCTTGGCAAGTACGTCCTTGGGATACTTGATCCCGAACATGCGAAGTACATTCAATTTCATATTGAAGTGGTCGGCTGCCGTTTTTGCGCAGCAAACCTCGAAGATCTCCAGCAAGCTAACACACCCGCAATCGCTGGCAGCGACCGACGTCGTCGATATTTTCAAACCAGCGTTGGTGGCCTTCGAAGTGAAGGTCAAAAACCTAAGCGGTAGATGAATTCATCATCTTTAACGAGTACGCCATTTCGCACCGGAGTGGGTGGTGACCAGAATCGAGATCCCATTCCCAATTCACCAAGGCCGTAGACGGCTACAGGATCATACTCGGACGCTTTGGCGTTTAGGATGATCAAGCGACCATCGGACGTAATCGCCAGAATCGAATCGCCGATCGAAACAAGATTCACCTGTTCGCCAAAACGAGGCTGGCTTTCCCAGACCGTTGTGCCGTCGGTTGCATTGAGGCAAACCAGCCTCCCTCTGTCGTAGTGCGAAAGCCCCCAAAGTCGACCATCCTTGACCAGTGCGGTCGCCATGTTCAGAGCCAGGTCGTCGCGTTTCCAGATTTCGTTGATAGTCCAATTGCCCTGCGCGTTGCGACTGGGAATGTAGGCATGTAGCCCTCGATTCTCGGCACCCAGAAAAATCACGCCGCCATCGATCATGGGCGTCGGTGAGTTTTGGTCTACCCCCACATGGGGAAACGGAATGCTCCAAAGGGTTTGGCCGTTCCCTGGCGCGACGCCCTGAAGTGTCTCGTGATTCCAGTCGATGATCTGATCAATTTCATCGAAAGTGCCTCGATTGGCTGATGCGTAGGATGGTCCAGGTCCGTCGACTTGCCAGAGTGATTGGCCATCCATGGGATTCAGAGCCAGTAGACGCCCACCCTCGTCATCGCCCATGCGCAAAATGACTAGTTTGCCAACAATGATCGGTGAATAGCTCGCGCCCCAATTGGGATAGCCTTTGCCGAATTCGCGATTGTCCAATCGTTTCCAAAGCATTTCGCCGGATTTCGTGGAATGCCCTCGTAGGGTTCCATCGATGCTAACGGTTACCAAAAACCCGTTGATGAGAACTGCAGAAGCCTTGGGGCCGACGCCATGCTTTTCACCTCCACCTGCAGCGGTGAAGGGAACCGGCCAATCTCGTTTCCAGAGAACCTCGCCGTCGCTAAGTTGTATTTTTGTCAGTACTTCGTTGCCATTTTCTCGCGAGAAGGCAAAGACAACATCCTCACCAGCGTCTGAATCTTCGTGTACCAGGGGCGTGGTGTAACCTGCTCCCACGGGCACTTTCCATTGCACGCTTGGTTGATTCGATGGATCGATCTCGAAGCTGTAGGTTGCGGTAGCGTTGCGCTGGTTGCCCAAGAACTGATTCCAGGATTCCCCACTCGCATTGACACAGATCAATGTGTGCAAAAGTGCACCAAGAATGAACTTTGATGATTGAAGACGCATTGTGCAGATCGCTTCGCGAGATTCAAAATAGACGTTACACCAAGATTTTACCTTCACTCGTATCTCCGCGCAGCGACCCCTTCGAACTCACTCCATGAACGCTCCGCCAATCGAAAAGCTCAACAAGCACCTCGCAAATCTCTACCCAGGGAAAGACACGAGCCAATTAGCACAGAAATTGGTCGATGCATTTGCTGAGGTGGATGTGGAGCCTCGACGATCGTGGTCCCATCGAGATGTTTTTCTCATTAGCTACGGCGACTCGATCCTCGATGATGGCCGAGAGCCATTGCAGGCACTCAATCAATTTCTCGATGAGTTTGTCGGCGAGGCAATTTCGACCATTCACCTTTTGCCCTTCTTTCCCTTCACGTCGGACGACGGATTCGCGGTATCGGATTATCAAAACGTTCGGCCCGATCTGGGAGAATGGACAGATGTGGCTGGCATTGGAAAGCGGTATCGCCTGATGTTTGATTTAGTGATAAATCACTGCTCGGCATCGCACGCTTGGTTTGAGCAATTTCGTCGCGACGAAAAACCGGGCAAGGATTACTTCATTGATGTGAATCCTGTGATTGATCTTTCGGACGTGACGCGACCCCGGGCGACACCATTGCTTCGGCCTACGGCGACGCCAAGTGGTCAACGGCATGTCTGGTGCACATTTGGGCATGACCAAGTCGATCTCAACTTCGAGAACCCCGATGTCTTGGTAGAGATGGTCGGAGTTGTCGCTGACTACATCATTCGAGGTGCTTCGGTCATACGGTTGGATGCGGTGGGCTATCTTTGGAAACGCATTGGTACCTCATGCATTCATTTGCCTGAAACGCATGAAGTAGTTCGTTTACTGCGAACGTTGATCGATCACTTTGCACCGGGATCAATACTGATCACAGAAACCAATGTCCCCAGCAACGAGAATCTGAGCTACTTCGGCAATCGTAATGAAGCTCAGATGATCTACAACTTTTCTTTGGCTCCGCTTGTGCTTCACGCGTTGTTATCCGGCAAAGCGACCTACCTACAGAAATGGATGCGAAGCATGCCCCCGGGGCCGGTAGGTTGCACCTATCTTAATTTCACGGCATCGCATGATGGGATTGGTATGCGGCCGGCCGAAGGGTTGATTCCTGATGATGAACAAGAGCGAGTAGTTAGTACCGTTAAGGATCACGGCGGTCTGGTCTCGAGCCGGAAGATGTCCGACGGTACCGAACGCGTCTACGAATTGAACATCTCTCTATTCGATGCATTTCGCGGAACGTTTTCGGGTGTAGACCAGTGGCAGGTCGAAAGGTTCCTCTGTTCTCAGATCATTGCAATGGGCGTGGAGGGGATCCCCGCGGTCTACATACACAGCTTGTTGGCAACCCCGAATGATATCGCAGGTGTTCGCCAAACGGGCCGCAATCGAAGCATCAACCGGCATCAGTGGCAAATGGATGAACTGCGTTCCTGTTTGGAGGACCCCAGTCATCCCACCGCACGGGTGCGGGCGGAGTTAGTTCGGTTGCTCGACATCCGATGCAAGCAGCCAGCTTTTAGTCCGGATGCAACACAGTTCACATTGATTTTGCCCGAAAATCTATTTGGCTTTTGGAGGCAAAGCACCGATCGATCGCAGAGCATTTTCGCAGTACACAACCTGACCGGTCAAAGCCAAACGATTGCCATGGAAGACCTGAATTTGATCAGCACGGAAACCTGGTACGATTTGATTAGTGGTGATGCCATGCCAGGTCTTGTCGGAGAAGTCGAGTTGAAACCCTATCAATGCGTTTGGATCAGCAATCCTCGTGATGAGTAATCGCTTCATCGTCTTTACGGATCTCGACGGAAGTCTTCTCAATGAAGATGACTACAAGTACGACGGGGCGACAAATGCATTGAAGCGTCTTTCTGAGCTCGGTATTCCCTTGGTCTTGTCATCGAGCAAGACTGCCAATGAGATGATGCCGCTGGCTGCTGAGTTGGGAACCGATGCCCCGGTTATCTTTGAGAACGGCGGCGGAGTCGCTTGGCCAGATGGAACGATTGAAAACACTGGAGTTCCGCGATCGAATCTGTTGAGTACGCTAGACGAACTACGCCAACAGGGATTCGATTTCTGGTCGTTTCGCGACATGGGTGTTGAGGGCGTGATGCAGTCGACTGGATTAGATCGCCAGCGAGCAACTCTGGCGCTTGATCGGCATGCTACGGAGCCGCTTTTATGGCGTGATTCGTCCAACCGGCTCGACCTTATTCGTGAGATTTTGGAGGCCAAGGGACTGAGATTGATCAAGGGAGGACGCTTCTTTCACGTTTCTGGGCAGATTGATAAAGCGATTGCAATGCGGCAAGTTGTTGAACGATTCCGCGTTGATGGTGGTTCGGAGGTTGCAACGATTGCCGTGGGTGATAGCCCGAATGATGCGTCAATGTTGCGCACAGCAGATTTCGCGGTCCTCATTCCAGGCCACGAAGGTGTGAAATTCGACCTCAATCGAGAGTCTGCCAGGATTGCTCCATGCAGCGGTAGCGAGGGCTGGGGTCGGGCGGTCACAATGTTACTGGACGAGCTCATCCCCTAAGGAAATCGACTTTATGGCGGACTTCACCCAGGGTGGCGGAATCGGCACCCTTCATAACCTCCGACATCGACCGCTTGAGATGCTCGAGGAAGAGCTGATTGAAGCCAGCGTTGATATGCCGATGGCGCTTGTTTTGCCTTGCCTCTACAGCGAGCTGGAGGGACCGGCACTCCAGGGCATCGTTGAAAAGCTATCCGAGGTGAAGTATCTCAGCGAGATCATCATCGGGCTTGACCGTGCCGATAGACCTCAGTTTGAGCACGCTCGAAAGTTCTTTGCGCAGCTGAATCAGCCTCATGTCATCCTTTGGAATGATGGCGATCGTTTGCAAGAAGTGGATCGGCAGATCGCTACGAAAGGTCTGGCGCCGACTGAGTTAGGCAAAGGACGTAATGCTTGGTATTGCATGGGCTATTTCTTGGCGTCGGATAAAGCTAAGGCAATGGCAATGCATGATTGCGATATTCTCACGTATGATCGGGAATTGCTTTCACGTTTGCTCTATCCCATTGTGCACCCCTCGCTCAACTACGTATTCAGTAAAGGTTATTACTATCGGGCCGCCGATGGCAAGTTAAATGGTCGAGTTTGCCGTTTGCTCGTTACGCCTTTGATTTTGGCAATGAAGCAAACGCTCGGGCATTTGCCTTATCTTTCCTACATGGGAGGGTTCAGATACCCGCTGTCCGGCGAGGTGGCTATGCGAGCCGAGGTTGTTGATTCGCTTCGGATCCCATCTGATTGGGGTTTGGAGATCGGTACGCTCTCGGAGATGTACCGAAACTTCGCAACCCACCGTATTTGTCAAGTTGACGTGGCGGATGCGTACGACCACAAACATCAAGAAGTGAGCCCCGAAGACGCCACCAAGGGGCTTAATCGCATGAGTGTGGATATTTGCAAGGCTTTCATTCGCAAGCTGGCAGTTGATGGCGTGGTATTTTCAAATGAGATGTTCCGCACCTTGAAAGCGTGTTACTACCGAACCGCGTTAGGTTTGTTGGATCATTTCTACGCGGATGCGACGATGGCTGGATTGAACCTGGACCGGCATAAGGAGTCGCAGACGATTGAATTGTTTGCTCAAAGTTTGATGCAGGCAGGTGAAGCGTTCCTGGTCAATCCGGACGCCAGTCCGTTCATTTCCAGTTGGTCTCGGGTGACAAGTGCTCTTCCGGATGTTTTGGATTCACTCCGAGACGCTGTGGCGGCGGATGCCGTGGAGTGAGGTTTGTTTACGATGTCGTCGGCGTTTACCTCCCCCGAGGGGAGGGCGGACGTTTTAACGGCCGGGTGGGGCTGCTGCAAACACTTTTCATATAACACGGTTGGCGAATGATGGACCAAAGCCCGAAGCAAACCGAACGCGCAAAGTCTCTTCGCAAGACTCGAACGAAAGCTGAGGGGCTGCTTTGGAGTGTTCTTCGATCAAAGCAACTCAGTGGCTTGAAGTTTCGACGACAGCATCCTGTTGGGCCGTATTTTGCCGACTTAGCATGTGTTTCTCGAAAGCTGATCATCGAACTGGATGGGCCTTATCACGACGAGACACCGCAGGAAGATTTAAGGCGCGAAACTTATCTTCGTCAGCAAGGCTGGGATGTCATTCGCTTTCACAATGATGATGTCGTGAACGATATTGATTCTGTTTTGATGGCAATCGCTTCACATTCGTGCGTGGATTACAGGCATGAACGGCGAAAGAAGAAGTTGAGTGGAATCCTAGCGGCGAAGGATCCAAAGCCACGGTAGGCCCCACCCGGCCGTTCACACGTCCGACCTCCCCATAGGGGAGGTCAGTTGGGTTTTCTTATTCGGTGGAGATCTCCAATTGTTGCCCGCCCACTTTCAACTCAATCGATTGGCT
>JBCCKZ010000309.1:0-6673 GCA_039027135.1 Planctomycetota bacterium | reverse complement strand
GGAGAGCGAAGCGATACCTCGGGTACGAGCAAGAAAACGCGCCAGCCAACTCAGCACCCGAGGGGTCGTAAACTCCCCCCGCGGCTCGTGGGAAAAGGCAATCTCAAACCAATATTTCGCCTCAGCGGACGAATAGTTGCTGACTACGTTCTCCAACCCAGCTCATCATGCCTTCTACCTTCCAAGCATCCAGCCCGTTTTTTACCCCAAAGCAAATGATGTACGACGATCTGGAAACGCCCGTCTCGCATCCAACCTTGTTCGGCTACGGTTTCTGGCTGCTGGGGTTCTTCGGAGCCCATCGCTTCTATTTCGGAAAACCTATTAGTGGCGCCATTTGGTTCTTCACGCTCGGTTTCCTGGGCGTCGGCTGGATCATTGACCTGTTCCTCGTTCCCTCGATGGCTGATGAGGCTAAAAGAAGATATCCCGTCGGCCAAACTGATTACACCATCACTTGGCTGCTCCTAACGTTTCTAGGGATCTTTGGAGTGCACCGACTTTACATGGGTAAATTAGTCACGGGCATTATTTACCTGCTCACCGGCGGGCTATTGGGTATCGGTGTCATCTACGATGTATGCACGCTGAACGAACAAATCGCCGAAATCAATCATGGCTCCTACGACGCCAACCGAACCGCTTTGGGAATCTGAAAACCCTTATCAAGCGTCGGCCCAGACAGACCTAACGCCGCCCATCGCGCTGACCAAACGACATCGATATCGGGGCCTGATTGCGATTCTGGTCATCATTCAGTGCCTCGTTTTAATCGGTGGCCTAATAGGTGAAAGGATTGAGCATGAGAGCATTGTGGTTTCGGGGGCCCTGCTACTCATCTCATCAATCCTGCTCTTCGTCGTCGCCCAGCGGAGACAGCTGCGTGGTGTCGGCGTCCTCGGGCTGCTGGGGGCTCTGTTCCCGCTTGGTATTTTTTTGAGAATCTACCTGGGGGAACTTTCACCTACCGAGAGCGAGAAGCAACACTGGGTGATCATCCAAACGATTGGCGCGATTCTGCTGGTCGGGCAAACTTACCTCGCGGCGCGACATCGGCTTAGAAACAAAGCAATCTATGGGCCTGATTTGGTCGATTAACATGGAGACGGCTACGCCGAGAATCCGCCCTTTATAAGACCTTCAAAAAATGACATCCGCGACGATCAATCGGCATGAGCGTTGGATGTCGACCGAGGTCGTCAGCGGTCCGCTGAGTGTACTGCTGGGTGCCACGAACGCGTTGATCTTTTTCTTCGGCCCGTTAGATCTATCCGCCGATGGCGACACCATGACGGTGGGCATCGATCCTATCGTTGCAATGAAGTTGATCGTCTTCGCAATCGCCGCATCATTGGCAGTCTATGGCTTCCTTACCTCATCAGCCGTGCGACAGATCCTTCAAACGCCACCGGTGCTCGTGCTTTATGCCCTGTTGTGTCTGGTTCTCATCGCCGGTCCCGGAGCGGTTAGTTCTGCTTCCATTCCCACAACGTTAATCAACTTTGCATCGATTGGTTTTGTGGCAACGGCTTTGGTAGGGCTTGGAGTCAATCGTTTTGCCCTGGCCGGCTTGATCGGCTGCCTAGTTAGCGTGTTGCTCGCTATCTTTCTGTACTACGTGGTTCCCCGCTACGGCGTGTTTCCAGAGCACCTGGCTGATGGACTCATCGTCTATCGGCTCGGTGGTGTTGCTCACCCGAATTCGGTCAGCCGATCGGCTTGCTTGGGTTTAATCATGGCAATTTATCTGTATCGCACACGCGTGCTTTCGTGGCGTTACTCGATCTTCTTGATTCTTGTTTTTCTGATCGCCATCTACATGTCGTTCAGCCGAACGGCAATTCTGGCGTCAGGCCTAGCGTTAATTGTTTTGGTGGCTCGCCAACTTCAAAGCCGCATTGCACTGATGTCAGTCACATTCGCAGTGATGACAGGAATTTTACTGCTTATGTCTTTGGTCGCCTTTGGACGTGAAGATATCGTTGTCGACAAGGTCCTTGCAAAGCTGTCTAAGTCAGGTGATGTGGAAGAAATCACCAGTGGTACTGGGCGAGCCCAGATTTGGGGCAAAGCAGTTGAATTGATAGGCGAGCGACCTTTGATTGGCCATGGATTCAACGCCGCACCAACACTGATGGAGGACTTCTCTCAGTCGACACACAATGCTGTCCTTCATGCATCGTTGGCAGGCGGTGTGCTCGCCGGCGGCTTGATGTTCGTCCTTCTACTTTGGAATGTGAACATTCTGCTGACGACGGATCACATCCTCATTCGATCGATCACAATGTTTCTCCTGATAAGCTGTCTCATGGAAGAAACGGTGCTGGAAACGTTTGCTGGGCCATGCACGGCGACTTGGCTACTTGGAATCCTATACGCCCCTTACGTGGCAATCGCAGGAAACGACCAGCGAGCGGCTACCACCTAGCGGCAGCCTTCAGAGAATCATGTCGCGCTCGTGCCGCTTCAACGAGGCGTGGTACCGGTCATAGCAACCGGCTCAGACTGACCCTTCTCTGGTGCAACCTCTTGGTCCCACTCGTTTCGGGCCTGTTCAGCCGACAAGCCTTCGAAACTGGTTTGTTTCGATGGTCTAGAATTCGAAGACTTCGGAACTGGCTTGAGCAATCCACGGATGAGCGCTTGCCCGACCGACAGGCCCACCGCGGCGAAAATTGCCATCACTCCAAGTAGACTCCTCGGAGGTGATACCTTCTTCAATACCAATGTCGGCGTTTGTGCAACCGAAACTTCACTGAGCCGCTGCGCATCGAGTGCTGCCAGCTGATCAGCGCGATTTCGCTGTTCAGCCGCGCGAAGATAGTCCTGTTCGGTTAGCGAAACCTCCCATTGCAGCCGAGTGAGTTCGACTTCGTCGAGATTGATCTGTTCCATATTATTCTCGAGCTTTGCTAACTCATCCGAAAGCGCCTTCTTCTTCGAACGGAACCCTTCGAGCTCCGCAGTCGCCGTTTGTTGCCTCAGTTCAAGCGACTGCTTAATCGGATTGAGTGCTAGCTTCGTCTGCGGCTGCTCACCTTTTTCCGATTCGGCAATCTTAGCCGCCGACTCCAACTGGTCAGAAATGGCTTGCAGACGCGGATGATCGGGAGCGTACTTGGCCGCCAAGTCTTGGTACTGAAGCTCAAGACTGTAGAGCGAGCTACGCAGAGAGTCCCCCGTGGCTCGTGGAATACCAGTAACGGTCTCCGCCTGAATCTCATTTGGTGAAGATGTGACCATCTTTGCCAACGTGACAAGCTGAGACTCTAAAGAAGCGATATCGCTATCGGTCGTGATGAGTTCACTTCGGATCTGGCCGATGCGGTCATGCAATGACGACTTCGCGGCGCCAATCTCGATCATGCGTCGCTGATTTCGCCCCTCGCGTAATGCCTCTTTCGCATCCATCGCCTTCTTGAACGCTTCGTCAGTTTGCTCCCGAAAGAATTGCACTGATCCGACCGATCGGTGAGCATCGATGTGATAGGTCTGATACTCATCGATATATGCCTCAAGAATGTCTTGGGACAAAAATGGTGAACCCGTTCTCGCTTCTAAGTTGATCGTATAGGTGTCTTTCGGAGCAAAGATCTCGAGCACAGAACTGAGTTTCTTCACAGCGGCTTCGCGGCGAAGATGCTGTTCGACTTCATCCGCGGTCAGGTCTCCCATTGGTTTCGCCTCGCGGCTAGGCAACATCTCCATGACGGATGCGATGTTCTCCGCTACGATCCCGCGTGGCTGCAAGATTCGCTCGGCTCCCACTCGATCAACCACACGCTCTGCCAGTACACGACTGTGAAGCATCTCACGAACCGAATTCACTTGATTCTCGCGAGAGTCTTGCAGCGACACGGTGGGAGTGAGCTGGGTCGTCGGATCCATCGAAACCGTCTCGCGTCCCAACCGCACCAATAGCTGCGCATAGGAATCAAACTTGGCCGGTAACAAAAGGATCGCAACGATCAGCAAAGGCAAAAGCAAGATCGTGCAAACGATGACGGAAAGACGATGACGCCAAACGGCACCAAACAGATCGGCAAGCGATAGAGTCGCAAAAAGCGGTGCATCAGTCTCTAAGTGGCGAGTCACAGCAATCGCCCCCTGAGTGACGTGTTTTTGAATCGAGATGCAGCTGACGGAGTTTTTTCGCTGGTCATGGTGCTGGTGAGCCTAATCTTGAGACGAAAATTTCATAGGTACTGCTCCCATCGTTTCAAGCTTATGCCAGATCACCAACTTGCCCATTCGCTACAACCGGCACGCATTGAACGCCTGAAATACCCGCTGAGAGACCGTCTCTAGCGAAAACTCGTCGTAGCGACTTTGTGCCAAACGGGCCTTCTCCTTGGCGGGCACGCTCCATGCCCAATCCAGTGCCGACAGGAACTGATCACAATCGGGCATCTCAAATGCTCCGAACATCGCATCCTTGCCCACGACTTCATCGATCGAGGTTCCTCGGGTGAAAACCACGGGTGTGTGACAGTAATAGGCTTCCAATGCGGGAAGACCAAAACCTTCGATCTCGCTTGGCAGGACCAAGGCACGGCTCTGGCCAACAAGTTTCTGTAAATCTTCAAGAGACTGAGAAGACAAACGCTCCAGGTCTCTGATTCCGCCCGCCAGCGTTTCGCCTTCGTCGTCCAACTGACCTACCAAGAGAAGCTTGGGCATCTCCCTTCGAGAAGACGCCTCGAGCCACAGACGTAAAAATGGATTGGTCCTCTTATGTGGTGAGACGCTTGCCAGGTGGATGACTCGATCGTGTTTCTCAAAATCCTGACCAAGGACCTGCTCCCATTGGCTGCCCTCGTAGGTCACTTCGATCGCGGGTGGGTTTATATGATGCCTCTCGCAAAAGGAGACCAATTGGGAGGCAGCGTTTCGCGAAACGGTCAGCACTTTCGAGAGCCCCTCCAAACTTCGCTTGGTCGTTTCGATCCAATAACGGAACGCACTCGGGCTTCGTGTTTCTGGGTAATGGTCTGCGTAGTGCTGCAAAATCGTGTCATGCATCATCCCGACCGTCGGCTGACTCGGCCGAACATACCGTGGCAGATATCCCTTTGGATAAAACCACAAATCAAAGTCCTTTCGAAATGCCGCTGGATGAAAGTTGTCACCCAGAAGACGCCCAAGCATCCAATCAGTTCGAAATGGAAGATGCCGTGTGTGGACCGAGGATTCCTTAAGCCGAAAAGAACTACGGCTGACGATCTGAGTCACATCCAAATCATCGCGCTTAAGCAGCCACCCCATCAATGACTGAGTCATGGAAGTGATTCCAAGACTCCGATCTCGATGGGGATTTTGATCTCCGAGGTACGCCGCAACATGAAGCGTGTGCGAACGACTGGAGACTGGGGCTGTGACTGCGTTGATTTGGACTACCTTCGATTCTGCATGGCTTGATAGATCGCGACCGCTAACTGCTCGGCCGACCTTCGAGGCGTTCGCACACGGACACTTTCAATAATCTGGCTCCGACGCATGGGGCTGCTCCATTGTTGGAGCGACGTTTCAAAAATTCGATCCATCGCATGGGATAGTGAATTCGAATCGGCAGCCTCGGGGTCATAGAGAAAACCATTCATACCTGGTTGAATGAGAGTTGTCGCCGCTTGGGAGTGCACGCTCCCTAGGACGGGGCGGCCCCAGTGCAAAGCCTCGTCGACTACCAGCCCCCACTCATCGCCCATCGTTGGAAACCAAAACCAATCACACGCCCGATAAAAATCAGCCAGTCTTTCGGCCGGCTGGTTTCCGCGCATTCGAAGCTCAAGGTTCGCTGGCAGATCCTCACGAGCCATCATTTTCGCGAGGGGTCCATCACCGACAACATCCCAAATGATGTGTCGATCACTACGAGTCTCGCACCAACGCTTGATTCCGTCGCGGGCGACCATCACCCCCTTGCGCGTGGACAATTGTCCGATTGTGAGAAGCCGAAGCGCGAGTGAATCTCCTCGCGCGTCCGACGCGTTGTGGCTGCCGGCAAGCTCGTCCATTTGCGTTCCGGGAAGCTTTCTCGGATCAGCGGCATAATCCCAGGGCATCAACTTTTCGGGGTCGGCGCCCAAACCATGCAATAAACGCTCACAGCTCGGACCATTAAACGTCGTCACATCAGAACGCTTGAGCAAGAACCTTCGCATCCGATCGCGAATCTTGCCGCGGCCCGCCTCGCTCCGCTCAGAGGCGTAGACGGCCAGAACCCATGGAACCGAACTCTGTCGGCAATGCCACCAAGACTGCAGCGATCGCATTCCCATCTCCAACGACACCACCGCATCTGGCGAGAACTCGCGAAGCTTCTTCTTTGTGTCCAGCGGAACGTGTACGTAGTTAATCTCACGATAGCCGGACGGATGCGTCACCTGTTTCGTTCGCGTAAGTGTTTTCTGCACGACCACATTGAGCCCATCCAATTGACGATCAAAACTTCGATTGCTCTCCATATCAACCGAAGACAGGACGATCAGCTCGCCTACTATTGAGGCCAGCTCGCGAAGGACTTCAACATGGTTGGGAGCCACAAAATTGACCAGGAACACCACTCGCTTCGAGCCAAGCGTCTCGCCCACCTCCACGGGCAATCCTGCCTGCGAGGACGTTCGGCAAGCTGCAGAATCGTCTCGAGGCGAATCTTCGATCGGTGACGTGGATT
>JBCCKZ010000308.1:0-6694 GCA_039027135.1 Planctomycetota bacterium | reverse complement strand
GCTCGACAACACACTTTTGTTGTTTGGTTCGGCATCCAGTGCATTCCATTTGTCTCGCAACTATCCGATTGTGCTTGCTGGGGGGAACAACATGGGTTTCCAGCACGGTCAGTACATCAACCATGCCGGCATGAACTTCCAAGGCGGTCCCTGGATGGGTAAACGCGAGCCGTGGCAGGACAAAGCCAAGGGTGAGGACCAGCCGCTTTCGAATCTTTACGCAACGATGCTCAATCGCTTGGGCATGCCCACCGAGTCTTTCGCCGATAGCACTAGCATGATCGACGACGTCTGATTCAACGTAGTGGTGGCTTCCAGCCGCCCTATGCACAAACACAATGGCGGCAGGATGCCACCACTACAGCCACGTAACGGACGCCGTGGGGCTTCCGAATGTCTTGTGGCGGGTACAGCCGAAGTCAACCATTTCTAGAGTCCGTCGAGTTCAAGACAAGTTTCTGATTGACGGGCAGGAAAATGAGGCCAGGAAGATATCCGATGCCATTCATCGATCGTGATACACCGAGTGTCTCACCAGAGTCGTGGAACGCGCCTCGGTCCAACGCTTAGATACGCAAGGCTATTCCCAAATCGCAGTTTGACAGAAGTTTGCAAAGCATGATTTTGGTAAGCTGATTCAGAGCCTTGCAATCATCGGCTCTTCTCATAACTTTTCACTTGGTGGGTCTCACCAAGGGCCGCGATGTAATCCAAATGGAGCTAAAATGAGATGGGTAGCCAGCACGAGATCCCCGTGCGTAACGTTATTGTTCGCCCTGTTTATTGGCTTCTTTTGCGGATGCCGTGATTACCGCGAGGAACTGCGGTTAGCTACGTCTCAAGAGCCTGGTTTGCGGCTTCGCCTTAATGACAACCAGCTCGAAGGAGTAACGGTAATGTCGCCCGCGGCGGTGCAGATGTTGAAAGATGTCTCGTACGCATATGGCCCAATCTCGAATCTTACCATCGCAGAGATTGAGATTAATGACGCCACGATTGGCATTCTGAATGAACTTGACCTCTTCAGACTTTTCGTCCACGAGTGCAGTTTCTCAACTGAAGTCGCAAGCAAGCTTGCAGAACTCAAAGTGGCAGGCGTTTTCAAATTTATCCAGTGCGACATAGATGACTCACACATTGCTGCGATGCACGATATTGATAGTCCCTACTCCTTCGGCGTTGGCGGTTCAAAGAGGGTGACTGGAATTGGGTTTCGGTCTTGGCCCGAGAAAACAAACACTAGAGATTTATCGCTGTATGGTTCCGGAATAACCGACGAAGGTAGCGAAGCTCTCTCATGCTTTACCCAGCTAGAAAAGCTAGATTTGACAGAGACTTCGATAACCTCGAAGGGGCTGTTCGGCTTGCTGCGATTTCCTCTTCTATTGGGGCCAGGCGTTCCTCAGGACATCACGCCTGACATGAAGTCAAGAAAAGTGCTGTTGAAGGAATACAACCGTCGATATCGAGAGCTTTACGAGGTTGACGGTAAGTTGCCCTATCGCGGATTGCCTTACGCAATTCTTGATTGAGAGTCAGCATGGATAGTAGGTCGGATGCGACGGCGCCGCGGAGGCTCAGGGAAAGATCGCTGCGCGAAGCTAAGAATGAAAATTCGGCGACGGATAGAGTTGAGAGGTTCTCTTTCGCCCGGTACCCCAACCGTCCATTAAGCAGTTCGCTTTGCTCACATCCGGTCCACGGCTCGCAACTTTGTCGTGACTGGCGTTGATGCCGACCGACGTTTCAGGAGCTTGGGCTGAGCCACTGGTGTTCTCTAGCAGCTCTTGAGAACGAGAACGCCACCACAAATGTGTTTCACGATCTCGGACGATCGCGTTCGCTGTCTTGGCAAGCTTTGATGAATGTAGCGAAGGCAGATCCGGCTCTCCGCCCGGTTGTAGGGATCAAGCCGTTTTCACTGTTTGAGGCGAGCCACTTCGTTCGATTCTCCCGAGGATACCACTTCTTCGGTTTGCATTGGCTGCATTCCTGATGCGTTGGTTTTTGATGTGTCCGCCGGCTTTGAATCGATTGACAAAGAGACTGTTTCAAAAGGGGTCAGACCCCTTTTAATACGGGCTCTAACAGCAGTAGCCCTCTTCCATGAATGCTTCGCCCCAGTCCGAACTGCCATCCTCCAGTGGTGTGACCTCGACTGAAGCCAGTTCAAACGCTCGGCATGGCACGCATCAGCAGTTCTCGCGGGCCGGACGATTCCTTGATGACTTCGGCGAAGCTTCGATTCGAGTGTTTCGCGCGATGACCGATACGCTGGCCATCTTGGCAGCCACGGTTCAGCTGGCGCTGCGGCCCAGTACTTGGACAGCACCGGTACGCAGTGTGATGGTGCGCCAACTGCTTTTTACGGGGTCTGATGCGATGATGGTCACGCTTCGCATCACCGGAGCCGTGGGAATCATGGTCATCGTGCAGGCTGCCCTATGGGTCGACGCACTGGGACTCGATAGGGAATTGATCGAACCGCTTCTGTGGCGTGGAATCGTTCGCGAGCTATCTCCGCTGCTGGCATGCTTGGTGGTTGTTGGGCGAAGCGGCGCGGCCGTTGCCACCGAGTTGGCATCCATGACGATTGGCGGTGAAATCGAAGTGCTCGATTCTCAGGGGCTCGATCCGATGACTTACCTCATCATGCCTCGCATCTTGGCATTTGTAGTCAGTGTGTTCGGACTGGCTTTGATTGCGGCAACTTCCATGCTGGTTACCGGTTTTGTGGTGGGGCATTTCATGGGAGTGATTCGTACGCCTTGGTCAGACTTCTTGGGAGGCGCTATTCGCCAGTTCACCACCGTCGATCTCCTCTTTTTCATTCCCAAGACAACCATCGCAGGCGCTTTCGCCGGTGTCATCTGTTGTCGAGATGGGATGAGCGTCCGCGATTCGATTACCGATGTCCCGCTTGTTTCCAGTCGAAGTATCATTCGTGCGATGACGGCAGTCTTTGCCGTTTCGGCCGTCTCATCAGTGCTGATTTACGGCCGGCTACTTGTCTTCAAAGTTCTTTGAGCGAGGAATCGAGATGACTAGCAAGCCAGACGCATTCGATTCACTTCAGATCGATACGAAAACGACTTCGGCCGAAGAACCGATTCTAAAGTTGCGGTCGGTCACACTGACCGGACTGGATGATCCCACCTTCAACATGCATGGCGTTGATTGGGAACTGCCCAGTGGGCACCTTGCGGTTATTCACATGAATGTGTCTCAGCACCCACGTGATTTTGCATCGGCACTGCAGGGGATTTTTCCGGTGCGATTCGGCGATATACAGTTTTGCGGTGTTACATGGACACAGAGCGATGTTGCATTGCATTGTCAAAGGCGTGGAGAGATAGGCCGAGTTTTTGAACAGAACGCATGGGTTAACAATCTCAATATTCGCGAGAACGTATTACTGCGAGCTCAACAGCTTGGCTTTGCCGAAAAGCAGTTGGACGAGGAGATCGAACGGTTGCGATCACAGCTCGAAGTCCCACCACTATCCCGAGAACGTCCCGCGTTTGTCGACCAGCCGCGGCTGCAACGATTTCAGTGGCTGAGAGCCTTCATCGGCAAGCCGAAGTTGCTCATTCTTGAGCGTCCTTTGAAGGCTTTGCAGTCCAAAGCACTTGCCGTTCTTTTGTCGGCGATCGAGTCGCTCGTTGAAACGGGAAGTAGCGTGCTCTGGTTTGCCGGAACTCAGCCGGAGTTCGAGTTTTCCACACGCGTTCCCTGCTCCAGATGGATAGCGGGTATCGATGGCATTCATCTAGCAAAAGAGTCGGTTCCAGCGGCAACTGAGCCGGGTCGTAAAATGCTTGAAGAGCAGACGCAGAGAAAGGAGCCACGCGATGAATGAGCCTTATCGACTGCGATATGCCAACCAGATCGTCGGTGCTTTCTTGCTCCTTGTCATAGCGATTGCATTGCTTGCCACCATCCTCTTTCTACGATCGGGAGGTTACTTCATTAAGCAGGATGCTTACTACGTTGAGATCGATCAATCCGAACTAGAAGACCTTCGGCAAGGAGCTTCAGTATTGATGCTCGGTCAAAGAATCGGTGAGGTCAAAGAACTTGGCTACGTTGGCAACAGCCGTCGGGTACGAATCGAACTAGCGATCGACCCAGAATACTCAGGGCAGATTTTTGAAACATGCACGATCACGCCGGACCAGAAGTACCGTTTGGGCTCTCCCAACCTGGTCATCAAACGAAACGATGATCCTGATACGGCTTCGGTCCCGCTTCCGCCGGGGAGCACGATCAAGAGATTTGAAGTGAGGGTAGATGAAATTAGTGAAGTCGCCAATGAAGTCAAAGCGGTCAGCGAATCGATTTCAAAGATCCAGCTGCGTTTGGACCCAGCACTGGCGAGCATTGATGAGGCAGCTGATAGTGTTAACTCAACGTTTCAAGAACGCATTGATCCGGCGACCGATGAGACACGGACTGCCGCACAGGAATTCTCTCAGACGAACCGCGATTTGCGTCCGCTTGCTTCCGAGACGTTAACCGCCATTCAAAACGCAACGCTTGACTTGCAAAAACGTGTGGGTGAACTGACGCAGCGGATTGATTCGCTTGTCGAAAATGACATTCGACAAACCTTGGCAGACATTCGCGAAAGCGCGGACCGGATCAACGTAGCAGCGGGCTCCGTTGGAACCACTTCCGAATCAATCGGTGAGAACGCCAACGACATCAATCGGCGAGTCGCCGAGAGTCTTGAATCGCTCGTCTCGGCAGCGGAATCCGTACAACAACTGTCGGAAGAAACGCGTGATGTCGTTAGGATCGTTCGGCAAGAAGCCAACGATCTTCCCGGGACCACCAACCGTGTCAACGATACCTTTAGCGACACTCAAGACTTGGTTGATGAGATTCGCGGACACTGGTTGTTGCGGCGAACGTCGAAACGTGATCAACCTGCAAGCCTACTTTCGCCTTCGAATGTGCGTGCGGGTGGGATGCGTTGATGATGCATTCGAAAAGAACGCATAGAGCCGTGAACTCTTGGTCAAGATATCGAAGGAACGGCCAATCAATAACTGATGGATTCCGGGACCCTCTCTCGAGATCTCTCCCGGCTATTCCCGCTTCGCGGGGCCGGGCGAGACGGCTTGGCGGTCCAGTGATCGATTGGTCGTCCATAAATGGATGGATCGCTGCGTTCGTTATCTTAGTCTTTGCCGTTTCATTGCCTGGTTGTTCCAGTGCGCCCAAGGCGTCGCCGGAGCTGGCACCTTCGCAAGACACTCGGTTGAAGCGGTTGGCTGAAGACGGCCAGGTGGAGTTCTTGCAGGGCGACTTAGACGTGGCGATTGCAAATTACCATCGTGCTGCTGCGCGAGCGTGGATGTTGGATGATCCTGAGAAGACCGCACCGATGGCCTTCAATTTGGCCTCGTGTTACTTGGATCGAGGTGATATCGAGAACGCCTCTTTGTGGAACCTGGAAGCAAGATGCGAATACAATCGGGCTGGTCTCTCCACAAGTAATACATGGCTACTCGAATCAAAGATTGCCCGCTCCGCCGGTGACTTGATCCGTGCCGAGGAAGCCATTGCTACCGCGGCCTGTGCAAGCCCACCCTGCCAACTGCCGTGCCAAGAAAAGTGCGATCCATGTGATCCCTGTCAAGAATGCCAGCAAGGCGGTTTTCTCAAAGACGCGTTGGGCTGCAACGATGAACGTGAGTGCAATGAAGCGGTTGAAGAGTGCAAGATCGGGAACCAAGTTGCATTGGAAATCACGCGCGCGCATTTGACGATTGAGCGAGGCGATGTCAATGCGGCGACGGCTCACCTGAAGCGTGCCCGGTGCCTCGTCAAAGAGCTTTGCAGGCCTGATCTGCGTGGGGAAATCGAGCATGTCGCTGCGTTGTTGCATGATGCCAAAGGTGAGCCACACTTGGCGGCAACGTACTTCGATCGCGAGATCGTTCAGCTTCGACGTTCCGGGGCAGTTCGGCAGATTCCACCTGTCCTCGATCAAGCTGCACAAGCCTATCTCCATTCAGGGCGTTTCGATTTGGCTGCTGATCGTTGGTGCCGTGCGGCAAGGGTGCATTATGGTCGTGGTGAGTTTAAGCTGGCTTGGCGCTCGGTGACCAAGGCCGCTTCACTGCTTCCCAACGCGATGGTGGTTTCGATGACGGAGTTTCAGCTGGTGCAGGAAAGCGAAGGCACCACCGTGGCTCATGTTACCTTTTCGGAGTTGCTTGATTCTGAGGCCACTCATGATCAAACGGATTTGCAGTACGTCGTAGAGCCTCCAATGACTGGGATGGCTGCTGATCAAGAGGTCGTTTTACAAAGTAATGGTTGCAATGAGATGAACGCGAGACGACTGATGCT
Source organism: Planctomycetota bacterium (assembly GCA_039027135.1). GTDB lineage: Bacteria > Planctomycetota > Planctomycetia > Pirellulales > Pirellulaceae > Rubripirellula. The sequence continues at coordinate 334 of JBCCKZ010000308.1, read as the reverse complement.
GATTGCGAAACTCATTCGCGATGCGTTGGAAGATTGCGAGTCTGAAGCAGAATCAGAGCCGCAACAGTGAAATGATAACTTTGGTGGCGCGGTAACAATGCGTTAGATACCGTAAGGCGTTCGAGCATTTCCAAGATGCTCTCTCCCAGTAGTGGTGGCTTCCAGCCGCCATATATTCTGTGAGGCTGGCGGCAGGATCCCACCACTACCATGACGCCACCTAGCTCCAAAAGGCTTCTTCGATGCTCTCTACACGTAGTGGTGGCTTCCAGCCGCCATATATTCTGTGAGGCTGGCGGCAGGATCCCACCACTACCATGACGCCACCTAGCTC
>JBCCKZ010000307.1:0-6698 GCA_039027135.1 Planctomycetota bacterium | reverse complement strand
TCGCAAGACAGCGTCGACGGCGAGCCCTTGATCGTTGAACGCCGAAACGGTCGCGTCGGTGAATCCACCGATACCCATCGTGTCTAGCTCGATCGTCGCGACACCGTCAGGACCGATTCCAACGACATGGTCCGCCGGAAGATCTTTGAAAGTATCGGAAGCGACTTGGCTAGTGAGCGTCTGGGCCTCATCAGCCTGAACAGAGGCAAAATGGCCACCCGCTAGAGCCGTGACGAATACCAGGCTGAGAACAAATTTCCGGTGCATCGCAGTTGGATAAGTAAAGGTATGGTTCGACAATCCTGCACCGCCACGTCACCGGGTGGTAGGGACGCGGTTGACCGTGGACAGACCTCCGGCCGAGTTACAGGTTCCGTTATTGACTACGAGAATAGCTGCGTAGTTCCCCTGGTCAACCGAAAATGTTGCCTACACCATCTCACCGGCGTAATTAAATCAACGTTTACTGGCTAAACTGGGAGCCAGAGTTTTATTCGCTCGCGACCGATCTTGGCTAGGTTCGATTGCTGCTAGATTCCTACGATGGCCGTTTCGACCGTAGGTTTAGCTAGCATAAGAATCTCGCCCATTAGGTTTTGGGGCCGAGACGGGTAATCGCCGCCGACAAACGCTCTGCGTGCTGAGAAACAGATTCCTGCCGCGTGCAAGCAAAAATAGATTTATCTAGACTTTTATTTCGGCCTAGCACGGACAGAACGGTCTCAATCGATTCCTCATTGGAGGCCATTAGGTGCTGGACCGACTCAAGCCGCTGCAACGTATCCGTGAAATTGCGGGTGTTGGGCTCCCCATCTCCCTCGTGATCCTGGCGATTGTCTCCTCGCTTTTGACGCCTGCGCTGATCCTGGTGGTGGGGCTAGTCTCAGTTCATTTGGCCTCGGGATCACTCGAGGGCACTTCGGTTGAGTTGGGATCGAATCTTCGGCTTCCCGTTCCACCCCAAATTGCCAGCGTGCTGCCGATCGGCCCGCTGGCCTGGCTTGTGCTGTTGGGATTGTTGATCGCTCTGGCATTGGCACTGACGCTATGGCTTCACCGCCGCGCAGCCGATCAAGCGGCGGCTGCGATCAACGCGAGCTTGCATCGACGATTGATGGAACAGTCATTGAGGCGTGCCGAAAGCGAAGGAGCAACGATGCAAAGAGTGCTTTCGAAGGACTTGATCGATCACCAGCTGCCTCATTTACGTCGGCTTTTCAATCTGTGGTACCGAGCGATTCCACGAAGCTTGTTGACGCTTGTTGGTTGTTTGGTCGTTGCCCTTCTTGTTAGCCCGTGGTTGGCAGCTTGCGCCGTCGTAGAAGGTTTATGGATTGGTTGGTTATTCAGGCGAATCTGGACGAACCAGCGAGATCGTGACCGCTGGGAAATCGACAATCATCGCGGCAGGATGTCAGCACTCATCGGTCGAGCGCCCCTGCTCTCAAGATCGCAATCTCGCGATGGAGTTTCCGCCGCATTTGAGAGCGAACTAAAAACGCTCGAGCGTTTGCTGGATCAGCGAGAATCGAAGGCTGCTCGCACGTGGCCGACGCTTTTTGCGGCGGTCACTGGAGGCATCGCGATCTTGTTGTTGGGGTTAGGCGTTAACGTCGGTGGAGGGTCAAGTCTGCCCGCGGCGGTGCTTCTAACACTCTGCATGATCGGGGTGATCATCTCCTTTGCCAAGCTCTGGCAATTGTGGAGAGCTTTGTCGAGCGGCCAACGCGCGGCCCAAAGAGTTGAGCAGTATTTTCGAGTCAGCCCCGATGTCTCACCTAGCGAACAGCGGGTGGGATTCACTGGTCTGCGGGAGGCGGTGCGTCTGGACAACGTGACGCTAAAACAAACCGATTCCAAAGCATCACTATCTCACGTTCATCTTGCATTGGAGCCCGGTCAGTTGGTGTCGATCTTGGGCACGGATGATGTGACGCCCAACTCCTTGGCCGAGTTACTGATGGGGTTTGGACTGCCCGCCGGTGGTACGGTCCGATTTGACGATGTTCTGGTTCGAGACATCCACCCTCGGGCCCTGGCCAAACACGTGATGTGGATTGATCCAACCGGACCGCTATATGACGGAACGATTGAGGAAAACCTGCGAGGCGATGAGGAAGGCATCAATACCGGCGACATGGTCAAAGCCTTGGAGTCGGTGCAGATTTATGAACGGTTGTTTCGGCTGCCGGAAGGCCTCAACACAGTGATCCAGGCTCATGAGTCGATTTTGGATCGCGAGGCGTCTTATGCTGTTGGAGTCGCGCGAGCGATACTTCACCGTCCATCAGTTGTGATCGCGTTGGAGCCACCTTCGGGAGATCAGCACGATGTTGACGATCCATGCCTGGAAGCGCTTCGCGGGCTAGCTGAGCAGGGGAGCGTTGTTGTTATGCTTCCTCAGCGTCTTCAAACGCTTCGTGTGTCGGACCGCGTCATTCTTTTCCAAGACGCAACGATGATCGGCGAGGGAAAGCATGCCAAGTTGCTCGCAGATAGTGATTTATACAGGCACTTGAACTACCAGCTGTTCAATCCCTACCGAGTCCGCTAGTCGCACCGAGTTCGCTCAGTGACGCAATACGAGCCTGAGATCTACCCGCTACTCTGTAAATCTCGGTGGCAAACTGGCGGCGGATGTCTGCGCCCACCTGGGGCATATTGGTCGCTGTGTCCATCATGCCTGCGGGGTTTCGCTCGCAAGCCTGGTGAATTTGCCCAACGAATCGAGCCGTCTCAACAAAGTTGTGATCGGCGGAACGTCCAATGAGCGGGCTGAACGTCCTCGCAATCAAATCGGCGCCGAGTGAGTCAATCTTGATGAAGCAGTCAATCGTGCCCTGCACGGTCGTTTGCCCGTCGACGGTTTGTTCGTAATCACTGCGAACAATAAAGACTCCTCGCCCTCGAATCGGCCTCGCAACTAAACGGCCGTCATAAACTCCGTCGGCGACATAAATATGTTGATGGGGGTCACCATAGACGAGGTCAAGACGACATTGCGTGCCGCTCCCGTCACCACTGTCGAGTTGGTAGCGTCCGGTACGTTGCACCTGAACCTTGGTGATACCCATCAGATCCCAGATACCAACCAGGACTTCAGGCTGTCGCGTCAGAAACAAGAAGAGGTCTCGATCGCAGACAATCTCTTGGGGAGGAAGTCGGCGAAAGAACGTCGGGGAATTCGTGATCCGTCGAATTCGTTCTTGGGCTTCCGGTGTGAGCCTGGCGATGGGTAAACCAGCGACGGCCGCTTTCCGAGCAGAAGCCGCGGAGGTGCCACTCACTTTTTTGGTTTCCCGCTGGGTTTCCTGACTAGAACGCGGTGACGGGTTCGTCTGGGCGTTGGTGGGCGGAGCTGAGTAGCCCAGAAACACAAGCATGCAAAATGCCCAGCGAATGAACGAAGCCGTTCGTTCGCTTGGATTGTGGCTGAGATGCAATGGTTTGCATCGCGCTGACTCCACAAGCACTGGGCCCACCAGCAATATCCCCCCGATGTTGCGTAGTTTCTGCGTTGATTCGATTCGAGCTAATCAAAGGACCGGACGCCCCTATCCACCTCGATCTCTAGCTTCGGCATCCCAACGAACGAGTCGTGAAGGAAATTCGTGCCGGGAAACCGCCACCAGCGATCGCCGGAGCTATCGACATCCCACCCATCGACATCCCACCCATCGACATCCCAAAGGAGCAGACGAATAATTCGCCGACTGAAATTCAAGTTCCCCCAACCCAATTGCCAAAATGGCCAAGAAAACAATCGATCAGGTGGATGTCGCTGGAAAGACGGTACTCATGCGAGTCGATTTCAATGTTCCCCTGGACGATTCCGGGAGCATCACTGACGACCGCCGAGTTCAGATGGCACTTCCGAGCATTCAAAGTGTGATCAAGCGCGGTGGAAAGTTAATTCTGATGAGCCACCTGGGACGACCGGAGGGCAAGGGATTTGAGGCGAAGTTCTCGCTCAAACCCGCGGCGGATCGTTTGGGGGAGTTGGTTGACGCGAACGTTCACATGGCAGCTGATACCGTCGGTGATGATGCGACCTCGAAGGTAGCGGCTCTGGGCGATGGAGATATTTTGGTGCTGGAAAACTTGCGATTCAATGCGGGTGAGAAGAAAGGCGATGCTGAGTTTGCAGCTAAGTTAGGCGCTATGGCGGACATCTACTGCAATGATGCGTTCGGTACTTGTCACCGAACAGACGCATCGATGGTTGCCGTTCCAGAATCCATGCCTGAAAAGCCTCGAGTCGTCGGCCACTTGGTCGCCAAAGAGATCCAATACCTCAGCGACGCGATTGGGAATCCAAAGCGCCCATTTGTGGCGATTCTTGGTGGTGCAAAAGTCAGCGACAAAATCAATGTTATCAACAACCTACTGGGTATCTGCGATTCGGTTTTGATCGGCGGGGCAATGGCTTACACATTTTCGCTCGCTCAAGGTGGCAAGGTAGGCAAGAGTCTGGTCGAGGAAGACAAGGTCGAACTCGCCAAAGAGCTATTGAGTAAGGGTGGTGAAAAGCTCCACCTGCCCGCCGATACGCACTGTGGCGATGACTTCGGAAACATCGCTGATTGCAAGAAGGTCATGGTGGCTGCGGGAGAGATCCCTGACGAAATGGAAGGCTTCGACATCGGACCAGAAACCGCGAGTCAGTACGCTGAGATCATTGCCGGGGCGGGCACAGTGGTGTGGAACGGACCCATGGGCGTTTTCGAAAAGCCCCCCATGGACGAAGGCACCAAAGCGGTTGCTCAAGCGGTTGCCGACTCCGATTCAACCAGCATCATCGGCGGCGGTGACAGTGCGGCGGCCGTTGAGCTGCTTGGATTCTCGGATCAGGTTTCGCACGTGAGCACCGGTGGTGGTGCTTCCTTGGCAATGTTGGAAGGCCAGAGCTTCAAGGCCGTTGATCTCCTCGACGAAGCTTGATCTCGCGTAACAGTTTGCGAGACTCGGCTTACCCTATCGGTTCTTTCCCCAAGGTAGTTTTCGGCAATGACGTTAGAAGATCAAAGACTGGAAGCGAGTGAGAAGCGAACCGAGAACTGGCATCGGTGGGGTCCTTACCTTTCCGAGCGCCAGTGGGGAACGGTCCGTGAAGATTACAGCCCGGGTGGCGAAAACACCTGGGGCTACCTTTCACATGACCAGGCGCGCAGCCGTGCATTTCGTTGGGGCGAGGATGGGCTGCTCGGCATATGTGACCGTCAATGCCGGCTTTGTTTCAGCGTGGCCCTTTGGAATGGCAACGATCCCATCCTGAAAGAACGGTTGTTTGGAGTGACGGGACCTGAGGGGAACCATGGAGAGGATGTAAAGGAGCTCTATTACTACGACGACAGCACGCCTACTCATTCGTGGATGCGGGCGACGTACAAGTATCCTCAGTGCGAGTACCCTTATGCAGAGCTAGTCGAAGAGAACAGCAAACGCGGCTTGCAAGATCCCGAGTTTGAGATCGAGGACACCAAGGCGTTCGATGACAATTGCTATTTCGATGTGGTAGCGACGTATGCCAAGGCCACACCAGATGACATCTTGATCGATGTGACGATAACCAATTGCGGTCCGAAGAAGGCAAGCATCCATGTTTTGCCACAATTCTTCTTTCGCAATACCTGGACTTGGCAATGCACCGATGAAGGATGCACGGCTCGACCATCCGCGAGAGATCTCGGCGGTGTCATAGAAACCAATCACGAAACTCTTGGGAAGTTCTTCGTTGCTTGTGAGTCCATCGCTCCTGATCCAGCCGACGACTCCCGCTGGGTCTTTTGTGACAACGAAACGAATTCCAAGCTACATCCAGACATGCCATCGGAGGGTGAATACTACAAGGACGCGTTTCATCGATTGATCGTCGACTCAGAAGAAGCCGCTATCAATCCCAAGAAGTACGGCACCAAGTTTGCGGCATACCATCAATGGGAACTCGCCGCGGGAGAGTCGCGGAGTATTCGTCTGAGGATGGCTGCTTCGAAACAGTCCTGGACTGATAATTCAAAGAATGCCGCCGAGAAGATGCATGCGTTGGCTTTCAACGAGTCGTTCGGTGCGACGATTGAAGCGCGAAAGCAAGAAGCCGATGATTTCTATGCTAGTCGAATCGATGCGGGGCTCAGTGAAGAACGCAAAGCCATCATGCGTCAGTCGTATGCCGGTTTGCTATGGACGAAACAGTTCTATCACTATGTTGTCGACACCTGGTTGAAGGGAGATCCCAATGGTATGCCCATCGCAGACGGGCGTAACGATGGCAGGAACTCATCATGGAGGCATTTGTTCAATCGCGAGGTGGTTTCGATGCCCGATAAGTGGGAATACCCGTGGTACGCGGCTTGGGACCTCGCTTTTCACATGGTTCCGGTCGCTCAAATCGATATAGAGTTTGCCAAAAGTCAGATGCTGCTTTTCCTTCGCGAATGGTACATGCATCCGAGCGGACAAATTCCAGCTTACGAATGGAATTTAAGTGACGTTAATCCTCCGGTGCACGCATGGGGAGTTTGGCAGGTTTACAAGGCGACGGGGCCGCCGGAGAAGCGCGACAAGGTGTTCTTGGCGCGGTGTTTTCAGAAGCTGTTGTTGAACTTCACGTGGTGGATCAATCGGAAGGATCCCAACGGCCGCAATATCTTTGCCGGTGGTTTCTTGGGCCTTGATAATATTGGGGTGTTCGACCGCAG
>JBCCKZ010000306.1:0-6706 GCA_039027135.1 Planctomycetota bacterium | reverse complement strand
GATGAACCAGGCCGTCTTCAAGATGCTCGATGATCTGGGAGTTGAACCCGAGAATATCGCTTTCGATGATTTTGGCGGCTAGAGTCGCGTCGGCGACCTGGTTGTCGCTGCAGTGTTTTTTGTTGCTGTCAACAACAGCAGCATTCGCGTCGAACCCGATCAAACGTTGGTCGGGCCCGACGATGGGAACGGTCTACAACGTTTCGGTTTTTGATGAGGATGACGAACTCGACATCGCCAAGCTCCGCTTGGTAGTCGATGCAGAGCTCCGCCGAGTTAACGACGAGATGTCGACTTACCTGGGCTCATCGGAAATCTCACAATTTAATGAGAGCGAGACAACGGATTGGTTTGATGTCAGTCCAGGCTTCGCCAAGGTCGTCGCCAAGTCGTTGGACGTGGCGGAGGCAACCAATGGAGCATTCGATGTCACCGTCGGTCCACTGGTGAACCTTTGGAACTTTGGCCCGAATAAACGTAGTCGCAAAATCCCCGACGACTTGGAGCTAGAGTCGGCTCGAGAAGTCGTGGGATACCAGAAGCTGTCCGTTAGGTTGGACCCGCCGGCGATTAAGAAAGACATCGCCGATCTCAGAATTGATCTGTCCTCAATCGCAAAGGGACATGGCAGCGATCGAGTCGTCGAGGCACTTTCAAAGGAAGGTGCCGAGAATGTCTTCGTCGAAGTAGGCGGTGAAGTACGAGTACGAGGTTCCAAAGATGGCGTACCGTGGCGTGTGGGAGTCCAAACTCCCGATGCGGCGATGAATCAAATTACAAAAGCATTTGATTTGACATCAGAGGTTGGTACAGCCATGGCCACTAGCGGAGACTATCGAAATTTCTTCAAGGTAGCGGGGCAGAAGTACTCGCACACGATTGATCCGCGGGTGGGACGCCCGGTTCGACACGATCTCGCGAGCGTTTCTGTCGTCGCGGAAGACTGCATGACGGCGGACGCCTGGGCCACCGCGTTGTCAGTCGTTGGATTTGACGAAGCCCTGGCACTAGCCAGGCAAAACGACCTCGTGGTTTATTTGCTTCGTCGGACAGACGATGGTGTCGTTGCCGCGGGTACCGGAGCACTCGTCTCAATTGAAGAAAGTATTTCGCCGAGTCCAAACGAAAGCTCAGCGTCAGGGGCAAGCTCCCAGTGGTTGGCAACAGCCATGATCACCCTGGTAGCTTTTGGAATTCTGCTTTCGGCGATGGCAGTTGGCGTAATCATGGGTAGAAGACCGATTGCCGGGTCTTGCGGAGGCTTGAATGCCAGCAAGGTTAATGAAGATGGGACCATGACGTGCAATGTCTGCAGCAATCCCGTCGAAGGCTGCCGTGAACTCATCGAGAAGATGGAAGCCGCGGGTGTTCGGCCGGACCCCAACCGAGTATTGGGCAAAAGACCCCACGCGGAAGCCCAAGCTGACGTGGTCAGCTGAACGGGTCAAGATCGTATTGGTTAAGATGCGGTTGCTTGCTGGGCATCGAAGTCCCATCGAAATTCCTCCCCATCTTTCCGGCGAAAATCTATGATTCGCTTTTGCGTCCTCTCTATAACGTTTGCTTTGCTTTTGAGTTCAAACCTTAACGCTCAGAACTCGGACGGTGACAAACCGCTACGGCACCTCGTCTTTTTTGACTTCGTCGAGGGTATCGACGATTCATCAGTCAGCGACATTGTTGACACGTTTAACGGTTTGCCCTCCAAAATCTCGAGCATCACGGATTTTCAAAGCGGCAAAAACGATTCCCCCGAAGGTCTCGACGATGGCTTCACGCATGCCTTCGCAGTGTCTTTCAAGGATCAAGCCGGATTAAAAGCCTACGGCCCGGATCCGGCACACCAGGATTTGGTCAAGAAGCTCAAGGGAAAGACGGACTCGGTGTTTGTATTCGACTACCTGGGCTCTAAGGATGCCAAGGTTGATTCGGCGTCTGCTGGCGTCAAACACTTCGTTTTCTTCAAGTTCAAAGACGACGCGGATCCCCAGGGCGTTCTAGCGGTGGAAGAAGCCTTCGCTGCGCTTACATCAAAAATTGACACGATCACCGGCTTCGAGTGGGGAAAACGAGTTGGTGGCACCAAAGGCGACGGCTTCACGCATGCTTTCGTGGTCGCGTTCGCCGATGATGCCGGTCGTGCCGAATATCTGCCCCACCCCGAACACCAAGCCTTTGTGGGTGTTTTGAAGCCTGTACTCGATAAGGTTAGGGTGATCGACTTTACGAATCCGTGAGGTCGGCGCGACATTCGCTACCAACTCTCAACATGCCGGCGACAAGAAATCCACAGGGATCTGTTGCACGAACCGGCGCAGAATGTATCGTTTTGAGAATACGGGATGTCGCGAATTACGAAAACTCTCGGAAAATCTTCCTTCGACCGACTCAAATCACACCGGGTCCTCATGTCCGAAAAGGCGTTGACAACAGCACGGAAGCGGCGGTTGCGCTGGGAATATCTCCAAAGACACGGAGACCCTGTACGGCATTTGCGTGATCCTCGTCGTCGATGGGTGGCTGGCCTGGCCCTGGTCGGTTTGGCGATCAGCGGATATCTGTTCTACATTGCGATGACCGGTTCGAAGGTTGTTGGATGCGGCGGCGATGGCGTGATCAGCTGTGATCATGTACTGACAACGCGTTGGTCGAGCGTTCTTGGGATTCCCGTTTCGCTTCCAGCGATGGCGATCTACGGTTTCATCTCGTCAGCTTGTATCGCGCTTCCCCATGTACGGCCGATGGCCAGGCGAGAGCTTACTCAAGCGACCACCCTGGCTTCTGTCGCCGCTATGCTTGCAGCATTTTGGTTTGTAGGGTTGCAGATCTTCGCCATTGGCCATTACTGCCTCTATTGCCTGGCCGCACACGCTTGCTCAATCGCACTGGGTATTACGATGCTTTACCACGGTCGGCATAGCCGGATGCAAATGGCAAGGCTGGGCGGCCTGGCATTCGTTGCGGCAGCTGGTCTCATTGTCACTCAATACTTCCAGCCAGCTCCCATCACCTACACGATCGACGAAGCTCCCGTCGAGATGGGGATGGAAATCGCACCAGCTGACGACACACAATCGAACAGCGATGCTGACGTGTTTTCGGCACCAGATGTATTCTCGGCGCCAGACGTGTTCTCCGCACCTGATGTTTTCTTGCCGCCACCCGAACCTGCAATCGAAACACCTGGATCAGACACCGCAAGTCCTGTCTTTGAAGCTCCTGTCACGGAGGCACCCGAGTCGGCAGCTCCCGTAACCCAGACTCCCCAAGCGGATTCTCCCATCTTCGAAGCACCACTAAGCCGTTTCGAATTTATCGATCCCTCTAAAGGCGGAAGTCCATTCAACTGGCTAGCGGGGATCCATCCGGTAGTCGGATTAGCCAGCCAGAATCGGGCGGAAGATGGGACTCGTATCATCCCCGTCAACAAGAGCTCTCGTTCGCTGAAAATTGACCAGTGGATGTTGTACGGAAATGAAGGTGCAGAGTTTGTCGTACCGATTATCTTCGACTACACGTGCTCTCATTGCCAAAAGACTTTCGCAGCGGTCCAAGCGGCACGCCAGAATGGTGCCGATCTAGCAGTTCTTGCGCTTCCGATTCCACTGCATCGCAGCTGCAATTCATCATCGAGCGTCCGCGACGCTAAGCACGCCGATCGCTGCATGGTCGCCAAGGTCTCCGTTGCGGCTTGGCTATTAGACCGTGAGGGCTTTGGCAAAATGCATGAGTGGATTATCAAAGAGACACGATCATCGGACGAAATCATCTCTGAATTGAAGCGACTATATCCACCAGAAAAAGTCGATGAGATTCTGGCATCTTCGACACCCCAGGACTACGTCAACAAGCACGTATTCCTTTACCGGGAAGCGGGTGCGGGAACCGTTCCAAAGCTCTCCTTCCCGCGTGCAACCTTGGTAGGCGAAATCACCGACCCGGCCTCACTGATGCGAATTGTCCGCGAGAAAGCTGGAAGCTGAGATCGGTTTTCAGATCGCCGATACCGCAGCATAAACAATCCATTCCGCTACGCTCGGGCTTCGTCTTCCGTCAAGCTGGGCCCAAAAATCACTGCAGCCATCTGTGGTCGATGAAGCGGCGATTGCACGATTGCCTGACGCTTGTCTAGCCCTTTAGTTAGAGGCGATCAGTCTGTTTGATGAATCCATCCTCCAGTAGGCTTTGATGAGGTTGTCTGTTGGTTTTTTGACTGGTATCACCCTCTAGATGAATACAAAGCCCAACCAGGAAAGCAGCGGCGGACTCGCGAAGAAACTCTTCGTTCTGGTCCCCGTCGTGATCGCGTTCGTCATCGCGTACACCCAGTTTGGTGAATACCTTTCAATTGAAAGTCTTGCCAAACAGGAATCGCAGCTTCGCGAGTTTCAAAAAGACAACCCGCTGTTGGTCTATGGGCTCGCTTTCTTGATTTACGTGACCGTGACTGGCTTATCCTTGCCTGGTGCGGCAGTGCTAACGCTCGTTTATGGTTGGTACTTCGGCTTCACTCGCGGACTTCTCTTGGTCAGCTTTGCATCGACCGCCGGCGCAACCCTGGCGTTCTTGCTCAGTCGCTTTCTATTGAGAGATTCAATCCAAAACCGGTTTGGTGAACGCTTGGAGAGCTTCAACTCATCGCTTGAAAGAGAAGGCCCTTTCTTTCTCTTTACCTTGCGGCTGATCCCCGCAGTACCGTTCTTTGTGATCAATGCCGTGATGGGATTAACTCCAATACGTGCGAGCACTTTTTGGTGGGTAAGCCAGCTCGGAATGTTGCCGGGCACGATGGTGTACGTTTATGCCGGATCCCGCGTTCCAAACCTTCAGACGCTAGCCGACGACGGCATCAACGCCGTCTTCACTCCGAGACAGCTTATTCAAATTCTGATTGCGTTCGCGCTCCTCGGGCTGTTCCCTCTCGTCGTTCGCTACACACTCAAGTTCTTTGCTCCATCCAAGACTACCGAAGAATCCCAAGCCGAAGCTTGAATGCCCGGTAGGCTCTTTGGAAGCAACAACATCAGCCGCTTGAAAAACAGGCAGCTAGATGATCCAACTGCCTATTCATTTCTTTGCAGGACCGGTGATCTCGGTAACGCTATGACTGACCCAACCCTTGAAACAACCGAAGCTTCTCTAGAGCTAGACGAAGCCAAGACACTTGGCAAGCGTCTGCGGGATCGCATCGAAGTCAAAGATCGAAAGTATGGGTTTCCGGCAAAGACCTATACGAGCTGCTTTGTGGGAACCGAGGCGGTCCAGGGTTTGATCAAGGAAGACCTCGCGCTCGATGTGGAAGACGCCGTCAGGATCGGCAACTTGATGCTTACCGCCGGAATCTTTCACCATGTCGTGAAGGAACACGCTTTCAAGAATGAAGAGCTGTTTTACCGGTTCGCCGAAGACGAGGATCACGGACGCGTTGCCAAGAAGCCAGATGGTAGCTCCGTCAGCTGGGCGGATTTTCTGGCTCCAGTATCCGCCCCGACGAAAGACGAGATCTCGCTGCAACCAAACATCCCCGAGCGAGATCCCGATCTTGCTGGCTTTGCACAAGATGAACAGGACACCATCGGCGTGTCACCACTGGATGACCACAATACAAAGCTGCTGGACAACGTCCATCCCAAAGCATGGGTCAATCCAACACCCAAGGACAACTATAACCTCGTCGTGATCGGCGCAGGTGCTGGTGGGCTTGTCACCTCGGCGGGAGCCGCGGGAATCGGTGCACGCGTGGCACTCATCGAATCGCATTTATTGGGTGGTGATTGCTTGAACGTTGGTTGCGTGCCATCCAAAGCTCTGATCCGATGCGCGCGTGCCGCGCAGTCGGTGCGTGAATCCGCCGATTACGGCGTTCGAATAAATGGTGAGGTCGAAGTTGACTTTCCCGCTGTCATGGAACGCATGCGACGTTTGCGAGCTCAAATTTCGCCTCACGATTCAGCTGAGAGGTTCAGTAAGCTGGATATCGATGTCTTCATAGGTCGCGGTAAATTCACTGGCGCGAACTCCATCGAAGTGAATGGCGAGACATTGAACTTCACCAAAGCTGTGATTGCGACGGGCGGATCGGCCGCGATTCCTCCCATTCCTGGACTCGCCGATGTGCCTTACCTGACCAATGCAACGGTATTCAACTTAACGGAGCTTCCAAAGCGTTTGGGCGTGATTGGCACCGGACCGATCGGGATGGAATTGGCGCAGTCCTTTCAACGATTCGGTTCACAGGTCACCGCATTCTCTCGCGAGGAAAAGATTCTTGCTAAAGAGGATGCCGACGCAGCCAAGCTCGTCGAACAATCGCTCGTCCGGGATGGCGTTCAGTTTGAATTCAATACCAAATACATTCGCATCGAAAGCGAAAATGGAAAGCCACCGATCTCCGTGGTCATCGAATCCAACGGAAAGGAGAAGTCACTTCAGTTCGATGCAATTCTTATCGCGACCGGACGCAAACCCAACGTGGAGGGACTCGGTTTGGAGACCGCCGGAGTTGACTTCGACGCGAGGATGGGCGTTCAGGTTGACGACAAGTTGCAAACGACCAACTCAAACATCTTTGCCGTGGGTGATGTGGCGAGTCGTTACCAATTCACGCACATGGCCGACTTTATGGCTCGAATGGTGATTCGCAATGCGCTCTTCATGGGACGTGAACGAGCATCGAGCCTACTTGTTCCCTGGGCAACTTATACCG
>JBCCKZ010000305.1:0-6708 GCA_039027135.1 Planctomycetota bacterium | reverse complement strand
CAGTCTGCATCATATTGAGCGGACACTGAATGGCATCGACGCGACACATCTCGTTGAATTGGTGAAGCTCTACGTGATCAACATTGCAAATACCAATTCTATTGGCCAATCCCGAGTCACGGATTTCGTTCATGGCCCCCGCAGACTCGTCGATGGGGACTCCAGGGTCGATGCAATGCAAGTACATCAGGTCGATCGACTTGACACCGCATCGACTGACAGTCTCCCGGGCATCTTGAAGTAATTGTTCGGGACGCCCGTTAACAACCCTCGCTCGATTTTCATAGCGTTGCCCGACTTTACTGCTGATTCTAACTTCAAGGTCAGAATTGGATGCCAGCACGTCTTCCAAGTATCGATCACTCTCGCCGGCATATCCGTAGCTCATCGCGGTATCGAAACGGCGGACGCCAAGATCCATAGCACGCTGGATCGTGGCAATCGCATCTCCACGTGAGACGCCCACGGTTGTCACGCCGGCGACAGGCCATAGACCAAGTGTGATCGAGTGGGGCAGTGGCATGAAAGTATTGAATTCCAAATAATCTGGCGTGGTCGCGATCTTCAACCAGGTCATACTGAGACCCTATCCGAACACCTATCAGCCGACTGGGCGTTAGCTCACGGTTCGCATCGAAACGGGACGCTACGCGTTGCGGCTGAGATTCTCGGATAGGCTCTAAGTATAGAAACGACGCATCGATGCTCGCTCGCGGAGTCAATGCAAGTTTACATCATCGGTTTTCGAAGTCCTAACCCACTCCTCGATGGGCAAGCTCAAGAAATTGCATTCAAAAATGAGAGGACCGCGAAACCTTGGAATGAGTAGGAACAAAAGCTCTTGGTGAACGCCACAGCCCAAAGAATGCCAATACTGGATCTTGTCAAATCGAGACGAGGGCTATGGATCGGTGCACTCATCGTCGGCCCCGCTTTGAGTTGGGCGAGTCAAAACTTCTTCTTTGCAGAGTTGTTGGTAAGCCTACGAGTGCAAATTGGCATCGGTTTGCTAATGCTGACATTGCTCGGATGGCGCAATCGATTGCTACGTGATTATGGTCTGGGTGGACTAGTAGCAACCTGTCTGATCCTGGCCTCAGCCAACTTTCGGCAGATCCAAACAACGCCCGAAGACAGAAAACAATCTGAAGCAGACAAGAATCAGAGCGCACGCTGTCGTTTGGCGATGCTCAACGTCAGGTCTTCCAACCGCAATGGCGCGGCAGTGCAAGGATGGATCCAGAAAAATGATCCAGACGTTCTCGTGTGCCTCGAAACTGATTCTTGGTGGACCAATGAGCTCAATCGAATCATGTCAACGCACCCCTATCGAATGCTTCACCCAGCAGACGCCGGCAACTTTGGCATTTGCCTCTACAGTCGGCTTCCCGCCACCGATTTGCAGATGGTCACACTGTCTCATGACTCAACCCCGTCTATTTCAGCCAAGATCGATATACATGGCGAACAAGTCCAATTGCTCGCCATCCATCCGATACCACCTATCAACGCCAACCAATTTGCTCAACGGAATCGCCAACTGGCTTCAGCGGTCGACTGGGCCAAGTCACGTAAAGCGTCCAATGGTTCTCACGCCTGGATCGTAGGTGACTTTAACCTCACCCCGTGGTCGCCATGGTTTACCCCGTTCAGCGATATTGGCCTACGTCGAGTTTCCAATTCATGGTGGCCGAGCTCCACCTGGTACCTCAAGCCAGAATTCGCCGTAGCGAGTCTTGTCATCGATCACATCTTGGTCGACTCACAATGGAGAGTCACCGAATTCTCGACAAGTGAGCATCTCGGCAGCGACCATCGCGGCTTGGTGGCCGAACTCATCCTGCAGTGACGAGGTGCTGAAATCGGCCTATGCCACTGGTTCAGGAGCGGCCGCAGACCCAGGATCAGTTTCAGTGCTTGTTTGACTCTCGGTCTGTTCTTCGTCCCGAAATGTTACAGCGAAGAAAATTGCGACGGCGAAAGCGATCCCAGCTGGCAACAACCAAAAACTGGCTGCGTTATCAGCCCAACTGGCTTGTTGACTTGGATCAAGTTCCAAGCGATCACCCCAAGGTCCGTGAATCATATTCCCAATGAGCATGCCGGCTCCGTAAGTCAGCAGGCCAATGAGTGCCTGTGCACTGGTACGCATCGAAGGCGGTGCAACGCGGTCAGTATAGAGCTGCCCCGTTACAAAGAAGAAGTCGTAGCAAATTCCGTGCAGGAGAATACCAAGCACTAACATCGCACTGGTCGATGGGAACAAGCCGAACAAAGCGTATCTTGCGGCCCACGCGAGCATCCCGACCAAAAGCATCTTCTTCACGCCCAGCCGGCCCAAGAAGAAGGGCACAAGCGCCATAAAGATGATCTCACTAACCTGCCCAAGTGCCATCACCGCTGGCCCATCGGATCCAAAGGACATCCGAGAGACAAAGTCATTCGTTCGGGCGTAGTAGAAGGCCAGTGGAATACAGATCAAGAACGAACTAATCGCAAACATCGCGTAGTTGAAGTTCTTGAAGAGCTCGACTGATTCAAAGCCGGTCACCTTCGCTAGATTGACGGGCTCGCCTCGCCCGTGAGGTGGTGATGCAGGAAGGGTGAAGCTGTAAACGCCATAGATCCAACTCGCGATCGCTCCAAGTTTGAGCGGCACCGCCGTTGCCGCCGCATTCTCAACGCCGGGCAAAACGGGAAGCGAAAATAGTCCAAAGAACGACTCGGCGACAATCAGGCCCGAAACGATCCAACCGATCGTTCCCCAAAGTCGAATCGGTGGGAAGTCACGCTCAGGACTCTCGACGTTTTGAAACGTGATCGTATTCACAAGGGCCATGGTAGGCATGTAGCAGATAAAGAAGCCTAGCATCAACCAATAGCACTGCTCCCACGATTCGCTAATCGTCGAAGTCCACCAAAGCAAGCTACCTCCCACCAAATGCAAGACGCCATTGACTCGCTCTTTATTGAACAATCGATCAGCTACAAAACCGACCACCAACGGCGCTGCCAGAGCCGCCCATGTCTGTGTCGCGTAAATGTTACCGATGATGGTGTTGATCTTGTCCTCATACCGCCCACCAAATATCTGGGTAAGGTATTCGCCAAGCGAAACAAAAAAGACGCCCCATACAAAAAACTGCAGGAACATCATGATCTTCAGGCGGACGCGAATCGACATCTAGTTGGTCAGCAAATGCGAGGAGGTTGGGGCGAGGCAGAGACCTACACGACGTCAGTAGGTTAACCGATGGAGTGTTGCCGTGCAGCCAATGAATGCCTCCCTATCCAAACCAAGCATGCACTCCAGCCAACCAAGGAGAGGACAACCGCGAACATGAATCCGACAGGCCGACTGGGTGCCACAGCCTTAGATAGGAGCGGCTTTTTAACAAGCGCTCGCTCAACAAGCGAACCCCCTTCGCTTCGGTAAAACACGGAATCGATTCCCACCTCTCGCCAGAGGTCATCCGAGTTGGAATAGCCTCGCTTTCTCTCGGGGAGTGACTCCCAAAACGCATCCACATCGGAAAACCGCATCGTGGTGATGGAATTGAAAACCGCCGCATTGTCGTGCAGATGATACCTACCGAACTTCGTCGCGATCTGCTCAGCCTCGACATCAACAGAACGCATGGACGAAGAAAGGAGTTTCCACCTCTCGGGAAAGTCATTTCCAATCGACGTCCTCAAGTATCGTCGATCACTCGAAAGCGGAGTCTGCCCCCGAGCCATGACCATCGCCTGCACTTGAGAACTTGGAGCCTCAGGCAGAGCCCAAGCCGCGAATAGGATGAACTCCAAAGCTGTCACCGCAACAAGGGTCGTGCTGCGAATCCGTGGATTTAGAACGAAGCGACAAACGCCAAACCAGACAACCAACAGCGTCGCCGACACAATCAGCGACACTCGCAGCTCGAGCATCGCACCCTTCCAATCCAGTGGACCATACCAACGATCGACATGGGTTTGCTCACCGATCATAAAGCTCAATAGCCCGAGGATTCCAATCAAGCCAAAACAGATCAAGGCAGCACGTTTTCCCAATACAATTCGCTCATCTGAAAAAGCGCAGCCTGCCATCGCAGCCAGCGCCAGCGAAACGAAAACCGCATACTTTGCCGGATACCGGAAAGCATCGAAGACCGGAATAAAACCATGGATCAGCCACCAAGGTCCACCCACGGCATCGTCGATGCCATCACCGAAACCAAAGAACCACCTGGCATACCATACCGGCCCAAAAACACCCGCTGACATCATGACCGCCGACAGACCTAAAATTGCCCACCTTCGATTGGAAACGGCGGCTCCAACGGCCAACACCAGCACCCCAACGCCAACGTAGACACTGGGCGTCCACATCTTGGGCTCGGCTGGCAGAGCCGACATCCAACGTCGGTTCAGGGGCATGTGGCTTCCAGACGCCGCGGGCGAAACCAATTGAATCCAGTGCCACGGTGGAATCGAAAACTGCCTTGCTTCCGCCGCATGCGAACCTATCGGCGGGGTCGTCAAGAATGTCCGTTCGTCCATCGTTGCTCGATCGCTTTGGATGGCGAAAGCAAAGCTTGTCAAACACTGGGGCGCAGACAGTGCAACGGCTAGAAGCAAGCCACTGCAAACTGAGAGGAACGGTATTTGATCGAGCCGACGGTACTTTAGATACCGAAAAAAATGAATTGCCACGGCGAGCAACATGAATTGCGCAACCGTTTGGGGATCACCTCCTAGGATGCTGGCTGCAATTGCAATCCCGATCCAAATCACACGTCGCGTTCTCCCCGACGGCCCTTCGATGCGATGGGGTACTTCCAAGATCCGATCAGCCCACACGGGCAACCAAGCCGCTCCTACCAAGAACGGTGGATTCGTCATAAGAAATACAACACTTCCACTCATTGGGTAAGCGATTGAAGCAATGATTGCTCCGGCGACGGTACCACCGAGTCGCCGAACCAATGAGTACATGGCCCACGATGCGATCATCAAGTGAATGACCATGTAGACATTCAAAGGCCAATGATCGTCTGTAATGGGATCGATCCAGGGCATCATTGCGGAATAAACCAACAAACGCACCGGATAGAAAACAGCCGGTGTCGTTTCACCAGCTAGTGGTTGCCCCCATCCGACACGGTCATTCCAGAGCGGAAACCACTCTGATTGCCTGGCCATCCAAGAATACGTTGGACCATAAAAATGAGACGCGTCGCGGAAAGCAACTCGGTCGAAGCCGAGGGCATAGCTCCACGTCGCCACCAAGACAACGACAAGCCCAACGCACCTGGCACGCCACTCGCTTCTCTGGTTCCGCTTCAACGCGTTATGGTCCTCAAAGGTCTAAGCTCAGTGGTAGCAAGTCTCGAGGGGAGATCTGGCCAGGAAGTCATTCGCCGAAAGCCCTGGCCATTCTCACTGGTCCATCGCTACGGGGTGCCACCCCGAGACTACTGGTTGGGACCGGTCACCATACCAGCGCCAGCCTGTGATCTTAGCTGAGTCGCTCGATCAAGGACTTCATCTTTTGAAGGAACGGCTTTGGGAACAAGCTGCACATCGATGATTCGCTCGTCACGGAGCTCACCTGGCCAGAGCGTTTCAGAGATGAAATCGACACCCGGAAACTGGTACCAGGGTGGACGAATGTTGCGACGGATCTTTTCGGTCCGGTACCCGTCTTTTTCGATCAAAAACTCCCGAGTGCCGTAGTAAACAAAGGAGCTCGCGGCTGGCGAGGTACCGATCACCTGGTTGTCTACCGACACGGTTGCCCCAGCGGGTTGCGTCCGTACGGTCATTCGTCGCCGCACGCAGCCTGGGCTGGTCGCCGCCAGAACAAATAGAAAAACGGTCAATTGAACGGAAATTGGACGCATTTGCGGGGTCGTAGCAAAACCGACCACGAGCTCGCTACGGCATTGCCATCCGTCCAGGGACCTCTGGGCTTGTGGGCGGATCTCCTCGTACAATACCCATCAAAAGATAGACCGGCGCTTTTCGCACGTTTGCCCCCACCCTCCTTGATCTCGCCATGAAACTGAAGCCATTCCTACCCTCGTTGATGCTGGGCCTCGCGCTCGTTTTGGCTTGGCCAAGTAACCTCACTTTTGCCGAACCAACACTCAACATCGGTGACAGAGCCCCCGCCCTGGATATCGAACATTGGATCAGCCTGGGTAATGGCCGTTTCGATGAGGTGAAAACTTTTGAAGATGGCAAGGTCTACGTCGTCGAGTTTTGGGCGACTTGGTGCGGCCCCTGTGTTGGAGCCATGCCTCGATTGGCTGAGCTTCAGGAACGATACGCGGGCAACGGTGTCCAAATCATCAGCATCACCGATGAGTCGCTTGATGAAGTGAAAGCCTTGCTTGGCGATCCTTACCCTAACCCTGAGATCGATAAAACATTTGCGGAGATCACATCTTCCTATTCATTAACCTCCGATCCTGATGGCTCTTCTCACGTCGCTTACATGGAAGCAGCGGAAGCACGTGGGATTCCACAGGCTTTTCTCGTTGGTAAAAGTGGGCTGATTGAATGGAGTGGACACCCGATGGAACTTGAGGGCCCTCTAGAAGGTGTTCTCAACGACACTTGGGACCGTGAAGCGTACCTTCAGATGCTTGAGGAGCAGCGTCGCTTTGAAGAGAACATGACGAATTTCGATGAACTCGTCGGCTCTGGAAAGATCGATGATGCGAT
>JBCCKZ010000304.1:0-6713 GCA_039027135.1 Planctomycetota bacterium | reverse complement strand
CTGAAGTCGGTGAACCCGGCGCCAAGCGATCTTCGGTATCAAACTGCTGATCCGTGTCGACGACCTTGATTGCGATCGCCTCGTTGGGACAGGCTTGAACGCAAGCGGGCGCTTCGCCGACACTGAGGCGTTGGTGGCACATATCGCACTTCCGAACGATGCCCAGTCGCTCGCTATATCTCGGTACTTCATACGGGCACATCATTGTGCAGTATTTGCATCCAATGCACTGATCATCGAGGTGACGAACGATGCCGGTGACAGCATCTTTATCGTAGGCCTTGACGGGACAGCCGTTCAAACAGCCCGGGTCTTCGCAGTGGTGGCATGCTGTCGTGACGTGCTGAACCAGCGGTAGTGAATTGGTGGCAACCTGCGGAGTTTCGCCAATCGTGATTGTACCGACGCGCCGCCAAGCTTCGTCTTCTTCGAGGCCGTTAAGAGTATGGCAGGCAACGACGCAGGCTTTGCAGCCGCTGCATTTGTCTAAGTCCACTTCGAAAGCGAATTGCTGCCCGGGACCGGGCGGCGAAGCGGGTAGCAGTTCGCGGTAATATTTCTCTTGGGCAGGCGACTGAGTGTCGAGTCCTTCATCATGCAGCGAACTGAACCGCTCAACTGCTGTCATCGACTGCTGTTCAGCCAACAGCATCGAGACGATATCCGTCGAGTCATCGATCGGAAGTGTGGTCGACACCCGTCTCTCTCCCATTCAAAACAAAAGTGTCGTGATGTGATCGAGAGTATTTCCGTGATAGCCCGGAATAGACAACGACCTCGTGATCGACGATCCGTTGCCGCTCCGAGAGACGCCAAAGGTCGCTTTGTCTTCGTGTATGATCGCTTCGCCCCGATTCGAGACATCAGCTAGCCATCCCTCGTCAACTGCGATTGACGCACCCGAGGAGAGTTGGTCTTGGATATCAAGCTCTTGATAAACCGAATCAAGCAACTCGAAACCATCGGGCTGAGCCTTCCAAACCTCCACTCCGCGAGTCAGCGGTTGTTCCCTGGAAGTGATGAGCACAGCGATGCTCGAAAGGTCATCAGAAACGACTGGAATCGCGATGGCATGCATCAGCTGCCCAGCCGACGCACCAGCCGCCCGAAGGAAACCCGGGTGATTTGGAAGATCACTGTGGATCACTGATCGTCCTCGGGCCCAAGATTGTCCCGGCAGCCCCATGCCTTTCTCAAACCTCACAAAGGAACTGACATTCGCGAATCTCTCCAGCTTTCCGTACTCGCCGCAACGAAGCTTGACTTCATTGTGTGGGCCAACGGGTTCCCATATTTCAATCACCCCCGCGACACCCTCAATCGCCGGCAAAGCAATCACTGCGACGCTAGCAGGTGAGTTGTTCTTGAAAACTGGAATGGCCACTGCGGCGGGTTCACCCTTTGAAGCGGGCAAAAGTTCAGCGTACCCCGTCGCAAGGCTACGCGAGGCCAGTTTGTGGTGAGGAGTGTCCCCCGCCGGCGAAAGTGCTCCGTCAACGACAGAGAACGTGGCCACCTGCGGTGCCAGAGAATCGATTGTCAAAGTTGATCTTTCCGGTGTTTGTCAGCTTGATGGGTGATGGCTGGCGAAATTCTCGTCGCGTCGTCAGCAGCTCGACCATCCCTATACAGTCGCCGCCTCCTGATCCTTTTTCGCCTCGAGTTTCGCAGCGTTTTCTTTCATCTTCTTGTGATCTTGTTCCTCGAGGAAGTCAATCATCTCCGCACGATAATCGTAGTAGTCCGGGTGATCTAAAACATCAGCCCGCACCCGCGGACGCTCGAACGGCGGAATGATGATTTTACCCACTCGGGCTCGCGGACCATTGGTCATGATGACAACTCGGTCACTCATGAATAACGCCTCGTCGACATCGTGGGTGATCATCAGTGTCGTGATCTTATTCTTGGTGAGGATTTCGAGAAGCACCTCTTGTAGTTCCATGCGGGTGAGTGAATCCAGCATACCGAAAGGCTCATCAAGGAGCAGCATTTTGGGCTTCAACGCGAAAGCTCTCGCGATACCCACACGTTGCTGCATGCCTTGGGAAAGGGCACTGGCTTTCTTGTCGAGGTTTTTCCCCAGACCGACCAGCGTCAAGTAATAGGCTGCGATGTCTCGTCGCTCGGATTTTGTACCGTGTGGATAGACCTGGTCGACACCCAGCATCACATTCTCGAGAGCCGTCATCCACGGCATGAGACAAGGAGACTGAAAAACGACGCCGCGGTCAGGACCGGGGCCTTCGATTTCATGATTGGCAACGACGACGCCGCCCTCAGTGATGGGATTGAGTCCCGCAACCATCGAAAGCACGGTGGATTTGCCACAGCCGGAGTGCCCCAGCAAACAAACGTACTCTCCCTTCGTCATATTGAGATTGAAATCCTCGACGATAACGGCAGGCCCTTTGGGCGTGTCGTAGGTTTTGCCGAGTCGGTACATTTCAACGTAGCCGGCCATGTTGAATTCGCTTTGATGAGTTGGGTGGAGGAGGCTTAGGGGGCGTTTGCTGAAAAGCTCAAGCCGGTGAATTCAGAATGGCTTTTCGGGGCAAGCTCATGCTCTTGGGTTCCAAGTCGGGCAATGCGATAGCCGGTGCCTCGTCCTCTGAAGCTTCATCCTGGCGACTCTTCATGCGTACTGCGACGAGGTAATTTGTCACAGCGTTGCGAAGGCCTTTAAAAGTATCGTTGTGATTGAGCTCAGAAGCTCTTCGAGGTCGGTCAAGCTCAACGGTAAAGGCGGGGCCAAGCGAAGCATTCGGGCCCGGGTTGAGAGGAACGATTCGATCGGCAACTAAAATCGCTTCATCAACGTCATTGGTGATCATCACGCACGTCTGTCGTTCTTCTTCCCAAATCTTCAGGATTTCTTCTTGAAGCACACTTCTCGTCAACGCATCCAAAGCTGAGAGAGGTTCGTCCAAAAGTAGGATTTTTGGCTTCATCGCAAGCGTCCGCGCAAGTGATGTTCGCTGACGCATACCACCGGACAATTCATGGGGACGACGATGAGCTGCGTGCTTTAGGCCAACCATCTCGATGAACTTCTCAACATGGTCGGCTCGCTCACCTTTTCCCCACTGGGGAAAAACTGAATTGACGGACAACGCGATGTTGCCTCGCACGGTAAGCCAAGGAAGCAGCGAGTAGTTTTGAAATACAAGACCTCGCTCTGGACTTGGCCCACGGATGGGCACATCCTCCATAAGGATCTCACCGCTGTCCGGATTCTCCAGACCCGCAAGCATCTTCATGAATGTGCTTTTACCGCTACCGGAAAAACCGACAACAGCCAAGAACTCGCCTTCACGCACATTCAGATTGATGTTCTGAAGTACTTCAGTGCGAGTCACACCACTCCCATATCCTTTGTAAACCTGCTTGAGTTGCAGCATCGGACTGGGAACCGCCGGTTTGCCGGAAGGAGCGACCTTCGGCTCTTCGAGGACTGCGACGCTCATGAAAAGACTACCAAAAACTAGGAAATTGAAAGGCGAAAAAGCCATCCGTGGCTAACGCTGTCAGGCGAAAACAACGGACGTCCCTGCAGGTCGTGCACTTAACGACACGAGCCTCAGCAACGTTCATCGTTCAGGCTGGAGCCGTGTTGCCAAAGCTGACAAGGTTCCTCAGGAAAATCATGATGCGATCGAGAACCAGACCGATCAGTCCGATGATGATCACGCTAAAGGCAATTCGAGCATAGGTTTGCGATGAACCGTTTTGGAACTCATCCCAAACAAATTTTCCGAGCCCCGGATTTTGTGCGAGCATGTCTGCCGCGATCAAAACCATCCAGCCAACTCCTAGCGAAATCCGAAGACCTGCAAACATAAGCGGTAAGCTAGCGGGCAAAATGATCTTGGTGAGCTGCTGCCACCAATTGAGCTTTAGAACACGCGCGACATTCAAATAGTCTTGATCGACACTCGCCACACCAAAGGTCGTATTGATCAGTGTGGGCCATAGCGAGCACAAACATACGGTTGCTGCCGAAATAAGAAACGCCTTGCTAAACATCGTTTCGCCGGGCTGAGATCCCGAATAAGCCCAAATGATTACAACGGCTGCGATTGGAAGCCAAGCCAGGGGACTGACCGGCTTAAAGGTCTGAATTAACGGAGTGAGTGCTGCGTTGAACCAAGGACTCATTCCGCAAAGCACTCCCACGGGGATGGCGACAGCGGTGGCCAATAAGAAACCAAAGGCTACGGTTTGAAGACTCTTGACGATCTGGTCAACGAAGGTGGGCGCGCTACTTGGGATGTAGTTCATGGCGCGTACAGCCCGCTCTTTCGTCGTGCGAGCCTTCGTCTCGTACATCGCCTTTTGGTCGCCCGTTGCTGATGCAGCGAGCTGGCTATAAGCATTTGCAGTCGCAAACAGCTCGATGCCTTCTTTACTCTTGGTGAGCTTCTTTTCGCGATCTGCTTTTTTCTGCGCCGAGTGCATCTCGAAAAGCTCGACCCCAGCATTCCAAGTCGAAGTCGGGCTTGGAAGCGTGGCGCTATCACTAATGATTGTCTTCGCCGCAAGCGACCACAGCCCGAGAAAGACAAGGATGGCGAGAGCAGGAACCAAAACAAATTTCGCTACGCCAACCATCTGTTCTTTGACGTCTTCGCCCGCTGCGAGACGAACAAATGGTTCGAGTACTGGAAGTCCGGTGACCTCACAAAACTTTAGAGCGTGACCACGCCAATTCATATGTATTTGCTATCTGTTGAAGGGTAGATTTCTTTGAAGATTTAGGATGCGTACCCGGTCCACGGCCGGGTCGGGCATCGGGCACCGGACCACAATGCCCGACCCGTGGCGGCCGCTTCACCACCGGGCTGACCGAGGCGGTCAGCCAACCCGTTGGGTGTGATAGGCCGGATAGACCCACTCAAATCCGGTGCATGGAGTGGGCCTCAACCGAGTCGGGTGGGGTCCGTTACTCTTTAGCCAACGACTCTTCGTCCTTGTTTCCGATATCGAAGCTATTGATGTATCCGATCGGATCCTTCGCATCGTAGGAGTTTCCGTCGATGAAGTCGGAGCTCACTTCGCGATATCCGTCATAGTCATCAGCTGGAATATCCGTCGCTGCAATCTTGCCCTCATCGATAAGCATCTTGGCGGCTTGCCGATAAATCTCAGGCTTGTAGATCTTCTTAGCCGTCTCCGAGTACCACGAAGATGGTTTCGGCTCAGTGATCTGGCCCCATCGACGCATTTGAGTCAAGAACCAAATGCAGTCACTGTAGTGTGGGAAAGACGCGTTGTACTTGAAGAACACGTTG
Organism: Planctomycetota bacterium; assembly: GCA_039027135.1. Classification (GTDB taxonomy): domain Bacteria; phylum Planctomycetota; class Planctomycetia; order Pirellulales; family Pirellulaceae; genus Rubripirellula. The sequence continues at coordinate 1,422 of JBCCKZ010000304.1, read as the reverse complement.
AAGTCGGGCATTTCACGAACATCCGTCTTTTGGAAGACAAACGTTCCGGTCATCGAGTTATCGATCACATCAACGTCAGCTCCAACATACTCAGGCTTGCTCAGGATCTCGCAGGCTTCTTGGCGGTTAACCAAAGTGCCTTTCTCGTCCGTTGCATCGAGCCACTTGCCTGCTCGAATCAGAGCTTTGATCACAGCTAGGTGAGTCTTGGGGTTCTTCTCGTTCCATGACTCGGTCACGCCAAAGACTTTCTCAGGGTTGTTCTTCCAGATGTCGTAGTTCGTCGTAACAGGTACGCCGATTCCCTTGACGACGGCCTGCTGGTTCCAAGGCTCACCAACGCAGTAACCCAGGATGGTGCCCGCTTCGAGCGTTGAAGGCATCTGTGGTGGAGGCGTCACCGACAAGAGCACATCGGCGTCGACGGTACCTTGGATATTTTCAGCGGTGTACATCCCCGGGTGAATTCCGGAGGCTGCAAGCCAATAGCGAATCTCATAGTTGTGTGTCGAAACGGGGAAAACCATTCCCATATTGAAGTCCTTACCGTCTGCCTTGAAGGACTCGACGATAGGCTTCAGTGAGTCAGCCGAGATCGGGTGCTCAGGTTGATCGACCGCGAGCTTCGGATCGTTCTTTTGCATTTGGCTCCAAATATCATTGCTGACCGTGATGCCGTTTCCGTTGTAGTCGAGACTATAAGCCGTGATGATTGGAGCTTTCGTTCCGAAACCGATCGTCGCTCCGATGGGTTGGCCGGCGAGCATGTGTGCACCGTCGAGCTGACCATCGATAACGCGGTCCAAAAGAACCTTCCAGTTCGATTGTGCTTCGACCTCGACATTAAGCCCTTCATCTTCGAAGTAGCCCTTCTCCTTCGCGATCACCAAAGGAGCGCAGTCGGTGAGCTTGATGAACCCGAACTTCAGATCGGACTTCTCAACTTCGAGCAGTTGAGTTTGGCCACCTGCCTCGGCTTCGGCGGCTAGCGCTTCGGTGTCAACTTCAACCTGTGAAGCGAGACTTTCTAAGTCATCTAGACTGACATCACCACTACCGCAACCTACGGTTAAGGCAGTGAACATCACGGCGGGAAGCGAGAAAGCCATCCGGATGAAGTGTTTTCTCGAATGACGTTTGGCGGACCAAAGCATGAAACAGGTGCTCTACAGATATTGAGGGAGTTTTCGTTCGCGAATCGTTACCTAACGAATCGTTTGCACGAGCGCGTTGCACCGCGCTACGTGTTTCACACACGGCACGGACCATGCCAGACAATCACCAAAATCAAGGCAAGCTGATTAGCGGGGGAGAAACCGCCGTTCGGTGTGTTCTTGAGTGAGTCTCACTCCCGGGAAAAATCGATTGGGCGCGATATTCACCTCGCTTGCTCATTCTGAGCATTTGTCGATTCGCTCGGAT
>JBCCKZ010000303.1:0-6725 GCA_039027135.1 Planctomycetota bacterium | reverse complement strand
TTACGTCGTTCGTGCTCGTGTAGGCAGATATCCAGATTCCGAGGAGCGATACCAATACCTCGAACTCTCGTCGTTGAAAGCCAACAAACAAAGAGATCATCTTGGATGGCGAAAAGTAACGGCAACTTACGATGATCCCGAGATCATTGAGTTTGTGTTTGACCATCCTCCTGGGGAAGTCAGTCGCGTGATGGTCCACCAAAGAACCCATCAAGATCGTGGTGATAAGGCACTTTGGACGGCCGCGCGAAAAGAAAATGGGTTTGGGCTGATGCCCGGGCTATGGGTTGACTGGGCTGAGATTGAATTGATCGAGCCCTTGGAAACGATCGAGAAAGCAAGGCACGAAATACTGGGTAACAGGTCCAACGACGTCAGCGAGGCGGACTACGTGAAGGATGTGATGCATCGATTTGCCCGGCGAATCTTTCGCGGCCGAATGCCCAATCGAAACTACTTCAACAGTCTCTATGACGTTTATCGCGATTACCGCTCCGAGGGTCGTTCGATTGAACAGGCGATTCTCGAGCCACTCGCAATTATGCTGGCTTCACCTGAATTCCTCTACATGGTCAACGAAGGTCGAGAGGACGATTCGAATCGGTTAGCCGGTATTGAACTGGCGAACCGCCTCGCCTTCATGCTGTGGAGCCAACCCGCGGATAAAGAATTGGCCTTCCTTGGAGAAACCGGCAAGCTGGATTTGCCCGAGGTTTTACGTGAGCAGGTCCAACGAATGCTCGACGATCCAAGAAGCAAGCGGTTTGTGAGGGACTTCACACACCAGTGGTTGCAGATGGATCGTTTGGGCATGTTTCAGTTCAACGGTTTGGACTTCCCCGAATTTGATAACGCGGTTCGCGAGTATGGACGCGAAGAGATATTTGAGACAGTTGACCTGTTGATGCGAGAAGGCTTACCACTTGGAAGGTTACTGAATTCCGATTTTGTCGTCGTCAACGATCTACTTGCAGCCTATTACGAAATCCCAAACGTTCATGGCGACCATTTTCGCAAGGTCCAGCTCGGCGAAGATTCCATTCGGGGTGGACTCCTTGGCACGGCTGCCGTCTGCGCGATGGGTTCCGACGGTCTCAAGACATCACCCGTCGAGCGTGGCGTTTGGGTAATGCGACATTTGTTGAATGACCCTCCCGCACCGGCACCACCCAATGTTCCGCAGCTAAGCCGCCTTGACGGTGAGATCCTTTCGGCTCGTGAGATCCAGCAACTTCACCAAGAACAACCTCAATGCGCTCAGTGCCATCGCAAGATCGATCCGATAGGTTTTGGGCTTGAGAACTTTGCGGCCGATGGTCGGTGGCGTGAACGTGAAGAGATCAAAGTTGGCAAACGGAACTCCACACGAATCCAAGAATTCGAGATCGATCCCTCAGGCCAGCTTCCTAGCGGTGATTCATTTTCCAACTTTCAAGAACTTAGGAGCTTGATCGGAGCGAGAGACGAGTCCTTTTCACGAGGATTCGTTGAAGAATTGATCGCCTATGGTCTGGGGCGTCCGTTTGGATTCTCAGATGAGGCACTTGCCGACCACATCATTGAAGAAACACGTGAGAGCGGATTTGCGATCCAGCCGATCATTGAAACGCTCGTTTTGTCAGAATCATTTCAGTCCAAGTAGAAAGCGAAATAATCCACCATGTCCTTTCGCAGTATCAATCGTCGTGCCATTCTTCGAGGCACGGGTGCGGCTATCGCTTTGCCGGCAATGGATTCGTTTGGGTTCAAGCGATTCGCTTCAGCAGCCAAGCCACTGGTTTCATCGGTCCCCAAGAGAATGGTTTTCTGTGGCATGGGATTTGGTGTTACTGCCGATGAGTGGTATCCCGATGTCGAGACAACCGGCGAAGACTATGAGCTGCCCAACGTTCTCAAACCACTTCAACGCCACAAAGGTGATATCTCCATCATCCAGAAGCTCATGCATCAGTATTCTGCTGACGGGCACAGCGGAAGTACGTTCTGGTTGACTGGCGCAAATCGCTACGAGATTCCTGGCCAGAACTTCCACAACGCGATCTCTGTCGATCAGGTAGCCGCCGAAACACTGGGGAAGGAGACACGTTTCACCTCGCTTCAGTTGGGCACTCAAGGAGATAGCGACGGACACGGGCCAGGACTCTCGCTAGCCTGGAATCGATTCGGAAAACCCGTCGCCGGTTTGAACACGCCCGTCGCTGTCTTCCATCGACTCTTTTCCGATGACAACACACCACTAAACGTTCGTAAGAAAAAGCTTTCGCGTCAGCAGAGTGTTCTTGATTCGGTCATGGAGAATGCCCGTAGCCTTGGACGCGCTTTGGGCAAAGACGATCGTGAAAAGATGCTCGAGTATGTCCAATCGGTTCGCGAGATCGAAGTACGAATCGCGAAGGAAGACAGCTGGCTGGGCATCGAAAAAGAACGTCCGGCCAATGCCGTGAAAGAGCCTAAAGAATCGCTCGAGGGCGTTGAAGAGATTCGAGCTATGTACGATCTCATGGTGGCAGCGATGCAAGTGGATGCAACTCGCGTGTTCACCTATCGAATGCCCGCTGATTCAATGATCGCGAGTCTCGGCGCGACGATGAGCGCCCACAGTATGAGTCACTACTCCGTGCCCGAAAGACGCAAGGTTTCTCAGCAGCGTGATAAGCACCATGCCCTCCTGCTGGCGGAGTTCATGGACAAACTCAAGAAGTCCAAAGAGCATGATGGTTCGAGTCTCTTGGATCACTGCGCGATAACCCTTGGCAGCAACATTAGCTCCGTGCACTCGCTAAACAATTGCCCAACTTTGGTCGCAGGTGGTGGAGCCGGTTTCAAACAGGGTCGTCACATCGTCATGGATAATCCGAAGACACCGCTGAATAACCTCTGGTTGAGTACACTACAGGGTTCGGGCATCAACGTGGCATCGCATGGCGATTCCACAGGCGTGATCGATGAGCTGTTTGGCTAGTCTCTCAAATGAGTGAGCCGTGAACCGAATGTGAGCGGAGCGAACGAAGGTGCCGGGCAAAGCACAGTTTTACGACGGGTTTGTGGTAACAATGCAATGCTCTCAGCCATGCGTCGGCCCGGTGCCTTCGCGGCTACGCCGCATACGGCTTACCGCCCACGGCCCACTAATAAGATGCCTTATTCGCTTTTCTAGACTCGTGTAGTTACCAATAACCTGGACAAAGAGTGGGTACAATCTCTGCAGAGGTATCCCCATTGCATCATTCTAGATTCATTCACCGATTTTGTGTCTCTGCGTTCCTGCTCTTTGCAAACGCCGTCTTCGCTCAAGAACAACGTCCCAACATCGTGTTGATCTACGGCGATGACATGGGAATTGATTCAGTTTCGGCTTTCAACGAGCGTCTCGGACTTTCGACGCCAAACCTGGATCGACTTGCAACCGAAGGGATGTCGTTCATGGATGCTCACAGCACATCAGGCGTGTGCACACCATCCCGATACAGTTTGCTTACTGGACGGTATCACTGGCGTAGCCGCCTCAAGCAAGGCATCGTTGGCAAATGGGAACGGCCTTTGATCGAGAAAGGCCGTCTGACGCTTCCATCGATGCTCAAGTCGCATGGCTACAAGACTGAAATGATAGGTAAGTGGCATCTCGGATTTGATTGGCCAAAGAAGTCTGGCGGAACGACCAACAAGCTGAATGAAATCGACTTTTCAGCTCCGATCAAGGGAGGTCCTAATGCGATTGGTTTTGACCATTGGTTTGGCGATGACGTTCCCAATTGGCCACCATTCGCGTGGCGAGAAGATGATCGCCTCTTGGGTGAGATCACTACGACGTCGCGAGAGCTCGGCCTGACCAAGTTCACGGGAGTCAATGATGGTCCCGCAGTAGCCGATTGGAATCTAGAAGCGGTCTTGCCCGAGTACGCCAAACGATGTTCGTCATACATTCGCAACCAAACTAAATCAGAGAAACCTTTCTTCCTCTACTTCCCGATGCCTTCGCCGCACACGCCCATCGTGCCAGATGAAAACTGGAAAGGCAAAAGCGGTGTGAGCGACTACGCTGACTTCTTGCTTGAGACCGATTGGGCCGTTGGTGAGATCCTTCTTGCCTTGGATGAAACGGGCCTATCAGAAGATACCTTTGTCATCTTCACAACCGACAACGGAACATCACCTAAAGCCAACTTCAGTGAGTTAGAAGCGGGCGGCATTCGGCTCAGCGAACATTGGCGAGGCAACAAAGCCGATGCCTACGAGGGAGGTCACCGCGTTCCCTTCATCGTTCGTTGGCCGTCCAAGATCCGCGCCAACACACGGACACAACAAACCATCACTCAAGCTGACGTCATGGCAACGCTGGCAGATTTGACCAAGCATGAGATTCCCGATGATGCCGCCGAGGATAGCGTCAGCTTGCTTCCTGTTCTCCTAGACAATGACAACGGTAGGCCACTTCACGAGGCGGTTGTGCATCACTCTTCGAGCGGATACTTCGCCGTGCGACAGGGAAATTGGAAATTGCTGTTCTGCCGCGGCTCGGGTGGCTGGAGCGCACCGAAAGAAAACATCGCCAAGAAACAAGGTCTTCCCGACCGGCAACTTTATGACCTGGATGTCGATCCCAAGGAAACAACCAACATCGCAGCAAACCATCCCGATCTGGTTGATCGGTTGACTAACCTATTGCGAAGCTACGTCGAGAATGGTCGCTCCACCGAAGGTACCATTCAGCCGAACCACGCCGGTTCTATCCATTGGGGACATCTACCCTGGGAAACGGGCGTCTCACCATAACAGGCGATTGAAAGCCCCTAACTACGCTTGCTTCGCCTGAGAAGCTCGCGGGGCAGGTCACTCGATAAGACAGGTTACTGAGTGAACCGCTACAGCCCGGCTCAGACACCAGCGAGTGCTTCGATCTTCGCCCCTTCCTCGGATTCGACTGAGTGATCCAAAGGTGAGGGAGTTGGAACCGTATTGTACTGCTCAGAGATTTGGACAAACCTCGCTTCAGAACTTTCGAAAGCGTCGACGACCTGCGGATCAAAGTGACTTCCACGTCCGTCCAAAATAATTTGCTTTGCCTTCTCATGACTCATCGGATCCTTGTAGGGACGCCGCGACCGCAACGCATCATAGACGTCCGCAAGTGCAACAATCCTTGCTGAAAACGGTATCGCCTCACCAGCCACTCCGAAGGGATAGCCGCTACCGTCCCATTTCTCATGATGGCAATAGGCGATCTCACGCGACAACTGCAAGAAGTCATCTTCACCCAATTGATCTCCGATGGCTTTAAGACACTCTCCGCCAAGTTCAGAGTGCTTCTCCATGATCTTCCGCTCATCAGGTTCGAATCGTCCCGGCTTGAGCAGGACCGCATCGGGGATTCCCACCTTACCGATGTCATGAAGCGAAGACGCGAGCGCAAGATTCTCAATATAGCGGGTGTCGATTTCAGTTCTCGTCCTTGCAAATTCCGCCGCAAGCACAGACACGTAAAGGCCAATTCGCTCGAGGTGCTCACCTGTATCGGTATCTCTGGACTCGGCAAGCTTCGCCAAACCAAAGATCACTGCGTCACGAACCTTTCGAAGACTGCGAGTACGCTTGCTAACAAGTTGTTCCAGTTGCTCGTTGATGGCTGCAAGGCGGTTGTCATACAGACGCATGATCGCAAGCACAACGAGAGTCGTACAAACAAGCAGCAGCGCCGAAACCAACGCACCGATTGGTAATACCTTTGCAAGCGTCCGATTGATCTTCTTATCGATACCGCTTGCCAATTGATGAACATTGACGCTTGCATTGATCTCGGGCATCGAGGCTGCCGCGATGATTTGCAACTCTCCGTCATACTCCTTCACCGCCCCAGTGACGAGTGCTGGTTCACTAGCCGCGTTCGGAAGATCTTCACCTTTTTGCATCGCAGGCTTCGTCATCTCTGGCTTTGGCATCTCTGGTTTAACCATGGCTGGCTTGATCATTCCTGATTTCGCCATCTCTGGTTTGATCATCTCGGGTTTAACCATGGCCGGCTTAGCCAATTCTGGCTTTACCATCTCTGGTTTGGTCATCTCCGGTTTGGTCATTCTTGGATTGGCCGCATCAGATGTCGATCCAACGATCTCGTTTTCGCTCCCATCCTCCACAAGCTCCAATCCCTTGAGCGAGGAAATGCCATCACCGAGTGCCGGATGACATAGCAGACTGCCATCGTCAGCATCTGTCACGCAAACAAACCCGTCATTGGGTAGTTCGATTTTGTGAATCACACTTTGGAGCTTCGCCCACGCTTCTTTGTCATTTCTCAAGTCGCTGACTCCCATCTGACGGATCAGAGTGGTCATTTGGCGAGCGGCTTGGATGTTATCGGCGAGAACCTGCTCATGAATCGTTTCCCGCATTGATCCTTGAAGCGACCAATAAAACGCAAGCGTACCAAACAACAAACAGATGGCTTGCGCCGTTGCAATCAGCACAATGAGAATATGGCGTTTTTTGATTACAGAAGTCATCTCTGTCTCGTTTGCGAGTCCGTCTAATTGACGTGGTCTGCAAACGTAGCTCAGAACCCCACGGCGGACCGCGTTTTTCAAATGCCTATCGTTGGCTTGCCGCAAAACATCCGGGTGAAAATCCCCACTAATCGTTCACCCTTCCCCCCATACGGGCATCGGAGAGGCGAATTTTGAATAGCCAAAACGCCCGGAGACCAACATACGGTAGATCAGCGAGTGGATTCG
>JBCCKZ010000302.1:0-6748 GCA_039027135.1 Planctomycetota bacterium | reverse complement strand
TCCGCCTCCTGCTGGACTGATTTCGCTTCGGCCACCCGCTGCTCATGCTGGGCCTGCTCGATGGCAAGCTTTGCTTGATCGACAGACAATCGCAGCTTCTCGACTTCTGTTGCGCTTACGGCTCGCGCGAATGCTTTGTTTGCAATCAGACTTTGCTCCAGCTCCTTGGACTGCACTTCCAAAGTTCGCTTGGCGTACCTTGCATCAACGTCGCTTGACGCTTCAATCTCAGCTGCGACCATCGCCGCTTCAGCGGCACCAACCTCTGCAGCGGCGACCGTCTCATCAAGCTGAACGAGGCTTCCACCGGCCTCAACAAAATCACCTTCATCCACCAGGTTGTCAGCTAGGATTCCGCCAGTCGGACTAGCCAGACTCACATCATCGATTAACGAAAGCTGTGCATCCGAAATGCGAATGGGCATTGATTGCCCGGAAGCGACGATACTGGCATTTCCAATCGCGTAGACCAGCAGAACACGAATCAGCATATCGATGACGTTTAAACAAAATTGTGGGAGGTGGAATCTTAAGCCTCATTTTCCGAGATTAGTCTCCCGCGCCAACGCTTTTTACCCCGTCCCCTAGGAAGCCAATCGATGTCCACTGATCTCGAGATCGTCGTTGCGTTTACAACGGTTGCAACAGAAAAGCAGGCCGAGTCACTAGCAAAGACGCTCGTCACAACAGCTCTAGCAGCGTGCGTTCAAATCGATGGCCCGATCCGCAGCTTCTATCTTTGGCCATCGGAATCTGGCGAGAATCAGCAGGAGGAGTCATCGGAGTTTCGTCTCTCGATCAAGGCCACAAAGGCCCAAATCGATAAGATCGAACAGAAGCTCGCCGAACTCCATCCCTACGAAGTTCCCCAGTGGGTCGTCATTCAGGCTCAGGCAAGCCACGGCTACGGTGATTGGATCAGAAATTCTAAGAATCCCGAGTAAGCCATCACTGGAAGATCACGTCCTACGGATATGGGAGTTACCTAAAAACAAATCACCAACTCAGCACAGGGTCGAACATGTCTTTCTTAAAATCTAGCATCCTTTTGGCCATCACAAACTCAGCCGTGCTTGCGGCATCATCCGGAAGTCTTGCAATAGCCGAACCATTGGCGATTCCCGCGCCCACGGCGATTGAATTCGTGGAAGCACCCTTCGACAAACCGGAATTCATGACGAAAACGCTCACCGTCACGCGATTCCGAGGTGACGCCTATATCGATGGTGAACGGATTCAAATTAGTAATGCGACCGAGGGTGACTGGAGAGTCGAACTGATCTCTAAGCTCGAGGGCATTGAATTCAAACGCCCTGTCGACTTCAGCCGATGGATCAGAAAACTGCCCGGGACACAAGTCTTTGAATATGAAACCGTAACGAATACGGATGGAAGCTACACGCCCATCCCGCTGGTTTCGAACGATCGTCGATCCGACTTGAGCAACGGTCTCGAAATGCACCGCTCTCGCCTATCAGCGATGTCAGCGAGCGTCGAAAATGACTCTACGGCTCACAGAACGAGCCCCTCTACCGCAGCTCTACATTCTATGCGGGAGATAGGACTTTCTCGCTACCTGGTAAGTCTTCAGCCCAATGTTCAAAACAACTACAACCGGGCGTTTGCGGGCGCCCGCTTTGGTCCTCTTGGAGCACTCCACTTTCCGAACACGCAAACCACCAATCGCATTGTCGTGACGGCATTCGACAGTGGCGAAGTCATCCGAGAAGTTCAAAACCGTTATCCCGGTTTTCAAATCACGGGCGTCCGAAATCTGACAAGCTCAAACTAACCGCTGAGCTTCCTACCAAAAGGAGGAATCAGCAACCCGAACGAGGGACACCAAATGTTCCTCGCTCAAAAAGCAGAGCATGCATCGCTACTCTGCAAGAAACCCATTTGCTACCAGCTTGCTTTACGCAAACCGGGGATGTATCCCTGATCTGCGAGTTCGCGAAGCATGATCCGCGAAATGCCAAACTTACGGTACACGCCTCGACTGCGGCCAGTCATTTTGCAAAGACGTCGAAGACGAGTTCGGCTCGAATTGCGAGGCAATTTGCAAAGCTCACCGTAGGCACCCTCTTTCTTGAGCTCCTTACGACGTTGCTCGTACTTTGCCACGAGCTTCTCGATATTCTGCATCTTTGTGATTGTTGACTTACTCGCCACGTGCCTCTCCCAATCGGTCTTCGGCCTTAACTTCTAGGTGGGCCGTTCGACCCGGAACTTGCAAATTCTTTGCGATTCGCTGAGAATATAGTAGAAGTCGATGGGTTTTCAAAGGCATGATATCCCCGCATCGGTCAAATGATCATTTCGCGTAGATCGTCGCTTCGGCTGCCAACTTTAGCCCGAAATCAGCCAGTCACCGCCTTGTCGCTACCACGTTTCCGCAGATGAATCGAGCGATTCCCAATGCTCCAGAAGAATCGATTGGATGGCTGAGGGACTGCTGGCATGCCTGAGACCTTGATGCCCCCAGGCAACGAGCATCTAAACCGGCCACGGCGGACCCGAGCGGGCCAGGGTTGGTGTGTCCCCCGGTCAGCAAAGAATTTCGGCGAAAAACTGATGTCTCAGCAGGTTTGGTGCTGGGGTAGAGACATTGAATGCTCGGATGGGAACCTGCTCTTGGAGTTTGGATTCAAACGCCATCGTGATAGCGACGATGTCGATCGCTCGACCTGTTATCGATGGGACCAAGACGACTTGCATGTCTGTCTATGGGGTTTTGGCATGTTCTTCGGGAGCCGCCAACTGGGTGGTCTCTACATGAACCGTTTTGAGTTTTGCCCCACCTGGGCTCCAGTTGAATCAATCTCTCTGGAGATCTACTGGCCAGACGAACTGCCGGTTTTCGCCCGCCCCCGAGGTGAATCGCAGTGGCTGCGTGCACGGAAACTGTGGAGAAAATCTATGTCGTGGATCGCGGACTACGAATCGTGGATCCGCAAGAACGCTGGAATCAAATACCGCCGCCACTGTGTTGAGACTTGGCTTTGGCCCTACGTTCGGGCCGAGAAGAAGGTGGCGGCGTGGCGCTTTCTCAGCCGGCAACGCTGGGAACAGCCAGGACAAACACTTCGGCAGACTCTCCAGCAATACACGCTTTCTTAGCCAGGTTGAATCCGCTGCCGCGGGTCGAAGTGGTGGCTCCTAGCCGCCAAGTGAACAAGTCACCGAAAACGCTTGTGGCGGCCCGATATCACAGCCACAAGCGATCAATCGGCTACTCTATGACTTTGCCTTAAACCATGGAGACCTAGCTTCCTGGGTGATTTCCTCATCCAACTCCTGCATGCGGCGCGTCAGCTTCTCAACCAAATCGGGCCTCTGGTTTGCCAAATCCTTTTGCTCACCAAGATCGCTCGAAAGGTCAAAGAGCAATGTCGTCACTTTCGCCGGCTTTTGATTCTTGGCGTTCTTTTTCCGCCGCGGCTTCTTCAACAATAGCTTCCACTGATCCTGTCGAATCCCTTCGATCTGCCCCTGGGAAGTGTAGTAAAGAAACTCGCGTCTAGGCGTGACGTCTGAGTTGCCTTGCCAAAGATCAAGCACGCTCACTCCATCGATCTCTTTATCCGATGGCAACTCCGCCTGCATCAGTGCGGCAATCGTTGGCAGGACATCGATCGAGCCAGTCAGTTTGTCGCATTGGCTGCCGGTGGGTATTCCAGGCCCTCTCAACAAAAACGGCACGCGTTGACCACCTTCAAAGGTCGTGCCTTTGCCATCACGAAGTGGGCCGGCTGATCCACCATGATGTTTGAACGTAAGCCAAGGACCATTGTCCGTTGCGTAGAGAACATAGGTTGATTCGGTCAGCTTCAGTTGGTCAAGCGTATCCAGAAGTCGTCCCACTTCACTATCGATGTGCTCAATCGTATTGATGTAGGCATTCTTGGGGTTGGGGTCGCGCACATCATCGGGCACATAAAGCGGTATGTGCGGCATCGAGTGAGGCAGATAGAGAAAGAATGGTTTATCGCGATTCTCTTCAACGAAAGCAATCGCTTGATCGGTGTACCGTCTGGTAATGGTTCGTTGATCAACCGGTACTTCAGCGATTTCAGCATCGATATAGAGCGGCGTTTTCCACTTCGTAAGAGTCGACTCCGGATCCTTCCAAAGCGCATCCATTCCATCCGGTCCACCTTTTGGCTTTCCCTTGTTGTCAGGGTGGTTCATATCATTCGAATAGGGAATACCAAAATAGCTATCAAAGCCATTTGAGATTGGTAGTACTTCCGGATGGTGACCCAAGTGCCACTTGCCTACACATGCGGTCGCGTAGCCGAGTCCTTTGAAAAGATCCGCAACCGTGTGCTCTTCGGGATGGAGCCCCTTCGTCGAAGAGGGAAAGAGAACATGCTGGTGCATGCCAACGCGTTTCGGATAACATCCGGTGAGCAGGGCCGCTCGCGAAGGCGTGCACACCGGCGAAGCAACCATGAAGTTGGTGAATTTCCGACCCTCTTCGGCCAACCGATCGATATTCGGCGTAGAGATCGTCTGAGATCCAAAACAACTCAAATCGCCGTATCCTTGATCATCCGTAAAGATGATCACGAAATTGGGCTGTGCGGCGACGACTTGACTCGAAAGATTGAACGCCAGTGCAAATAAACAAAGAAGTAGCTTCTTGGACATTATGAAAATTGCTTTACGTCAGTTTGAAAAGATGTGGGTTACGTTGTTTTTTTCGTTGTAAGTTCCTTGCCGCAGCCTTTGCGGGAAAATTTCATTCAACGATCGGCTAAAGGCAACGCTACGAACGTTCGCGTTCGAGCTCCTCGTCAGCCAAATCAGGTAGACGTGACGACATCTTGTTGATCAGGCCTTGGTATTTCTTTTCGCCAACGAGGTTCTTCCATTCATGCGGGTCATCGACTCGGTTGTAGAACTCCTTTGAGCCGTCGGCGTATCGGATCAAATGATAATCACCGAGATAGATCGCATGGTTTCCACGGCCGTGTGTACAAATGGCATGTCCATCCCAATTTGATTTGGGATCCTTAAGCAACTCGGTGAGGCTTGGACCAGTGACGTGCGAGGGTTTTGAAAGCCCCGCTAAATCACAAAGAGTAGGATAGATACTCAGATAATCCACCGGTGCGTCGCACTGCCCACCCGGCTTAGTCAATCCGGGTGCGACGACAGCGAAGCTTGTTCGAGTCGCGTCTTGCCAGAGCGCAAACTTTCGCCAGTGCTGTTTCTCACCTAAGTGCCATCCATGGTCAGACCACCAAACGATAACCGTATCGTTAGCTCTTCCACTTTCATCGAGACCACGCATCAGACGACCCACCTGATCGTCAAGGAAGGATATCGTCGCGAGGTAACCCTGCACGGCCGCAGCCCACTCGTCGCCCTTCACAACCGCCGCATGATCACCTGTAGGCTTGGCGATCTTGACTCCCGCCATGGGAATATCGGCGAGGTCATCTTCGATTGTTTTGGGTAATTGGATTTCTTCGATAGGAAACCGGTCGAAGTACTTCTGCGGCACATACCAAGGAAGGTGCGGTTTTACATATCCAACCGCCAGGAATAGTGGCTGAGATGGATCTGTCTTCTGCAGCTTTTCGATCGCCCAATCGGTTAGCTTCGCATCACCCATGTCTTTCGTTTCGATCGGCAACGGTCCCCAATCAAAATGGGATCGATTCAACTCATTCACATTGTGAACGTTTGTCTTCTTGGTTCCCTTGGGGCCACCCCACTTCGTCCAGGTATCCGATCGTCCCTCAGATGTCTTACCGTGATAGATCTTTCCGGCACCAAAAACCTGATAGCCATTGGCTAAGAAATGTCGATTAATCGTCTGCGTATCACGTAGGACCGGCTTGGCATTGTTCGGATTGAAATAGACGCCCGTTTCCCAAGGTCGAAGACCGGTCATCAATGACGTGCGTGATGGATTACATCCCGGCGCAGTGCAATGAGCATTAGTAAAACTAACACCACGAGCTACTAGCGCATCGATGTTAGGTGTCTTTGTTTGCGGATGACCTCCAAGGTAACTTGTCCAATCATTGAGGTCGTCAACTGCAATGAAAAGAACTGACTTAGGCTCCGCTTGCGCGGTCGAACCGCTAAACCATCCTGCGCAAACTAGGACGAGTAGAACCAATGGGCGGCGCTTCATTCGAATGCATTTGGCTGGAGTTCTTGTTCTAAAGATCTTCACGAGCAATCCGACCGCTTCTGCAGTTGGATTCGAGGTGCGATCAAAGGAAGTAGCAGTATAGCCAAAACTGACCTACGAGATGCGATTCTCAACTCGACCTGACGAATCAGATTCCTTTTCAGCTGGGAAGTCGAAGCCATTCGATGACAATACACCACCGCTCTGTCTTCCAACGAAAATTGCAAGCCACTCCATGAGATCATCTCTTCCAAGATTAGTTTTTCTGCTCACCTTCATTTCGTTGTTTTCGACGAATTCGCTTGGAAATCAAATAAGCATTGGCGGCGCTACGCCAGCGACGCAATGGGATGTATTCGATGTCAGACTCAAGGCTGAATCCTTATCGACTAGTCCTAAGGACGTGGAGATCGCCGCATCCTTTGAGGCAGAATCCGGCGAATCTTTCTCCACTTCTGGATTCTATGATGGTGACGGGACGTTCATCCTTCGTTTCACTCCGCCCCTGGCGGGAATTTGGCATTACAAGACTCAATCAAGTTTGAAAGAGTTGGACGGCATCGAAGGCGATATCGTGGTCGAGAAACCGCGAGACGG
>JBCCKZ010000301.1:0-6778 GCA_039027135.1 Planctomycetota bacterium | reverse complement strand
CTTTGCTTGTCCAAGCCTTCGACTGGAAGGAGTGTTGGCTCAACTCTCTCAAGAAGACTCAGAACCCCTTCGCGATCGAAAAGGCTTTCTTGATAGCAACGCGTACCCGAAACAGTCCAAACATTCGACTCAACGTTGCCATTCCGCTGATCCACATTTGTGATCGCCATCGCGACTGCAGCCATCGAGAATCGAACTCGTCCCCAAGTTCTTACACTTTGCTCAACCAGAATCGCACGTCGCTTGGGTAGGTCCGTTGGTGGCATCTCTCGGCGCACATAGAGCGCTTGCCCCGTCGCGATTCGCGCGGCTAGCAACAACGAATCGGCGGCCAACTCGGTCATCAGTAAACGATCCGGTGTGCCTCGATTGACAATGTCGCTGACACCTCCCATAGGCATCGCATCATCCCGGCTGGGATGTCGTGGAATCGTCAAAACACTGGCCGCATGTGAAGCGGCATCTGCCAAACCAGAAAGCTCACTATCCTCCTTAAGCGAATGAATCAAATCCGCCATCGTTTGTGGTGGCTCTTCGAGTACATCCTCTTCTACTTCAGGAATATCTTTCGAACCGGTGCGTTTCCAAGATTCAAAACTCTGCTCGTCCAATCCGGTTCTTGCCAGATGGACCATTGTTTCCCAGAAGTGCTGTTGTCGACGGCGGCATAGAGATCGACTCACTCGAGACGTTTGCAACAATTCTCGATCAGCGCGGTCCATCGCCAACCATTGCAACACAGCCTCAGCCTCAGCACCGCTCACCGCCGCGCGTAGCCACTGACGACTCTCGGCAAGCCCAAAACCGATCAGCTCCGTAACCTTCTCAGCCGACTTTGATTGGGAAGATGCGTTGGATACCGTCATCAAATAATCCGTCACCATCTTCATGAAGTCGGAATTCACCTGACGTTCCATGACTCCGTGAACAATAAGATTCACCGGTGGAGATGGATGGCGTCTCGATGCCACAGACTCAAGAAGCAACACCACCGCAAGCGATGGCAGCCCATCATTCATCTGATAAAGTCTTGATAGCGTCTGGTGTAGCTGGCCCGAGAATGCAATCGTGCTCGAGAAACCATCAAGCGTATCCGCATGCCACTCGACAGCCTCGCCGTCATCACACCATTGCCACGTCTTTCCGACCGGCGGCAGTAAGTAATCTTCAATTGTCATGTCACCCCAAATCCGCAGGTCACCGGAACAGCATCATTGATGCAGTCCTGATCTAGCCGTCGTACGCATGCTCGGTCGATCGAGCGTCACCCACCAAGAATCGTCGAGCAGCACAATGCTATCTGATGACATCCAAAGCACCCACTGGTTCGCATTAGCCCCGAACATTTGCCGCAGATCCTTGACGGGCAACTCAGGACTCCAGACTCTTCCCGCCATCATGAGCAACTTCCCATGATCAACCAGGAACTCACCGCGTACGGGTGGTAGGCTTGCCCGATCATCGCCACGTCGCACCAACGCTTGTGTGCCTTCGGCTTGAACGATCCAAGATAGCCCAATCAGCCGCGTATTCGGCACGGTCTCTACCCATTGGCATAGCTCTTCCAAATCACAGCGCACTGCATGAGTATCTCGCGTCTGTCGATCATCCGTCCACTGCATAGGAATCGCAATTGACTCGCTTCGTCTAGCGACACCAAACCTCGGTAATTCGATTGATGCGACCTGTTCGACACTCTTCCAGCTCCACCCAGGTGCACTGCGAACCGCCAGTCTTGCACCAACGGGACGCAACAAATCGCCATGAACCTCGTATCTATCGCCAGCCATGCGATCCAATGGCGACAGTCCGGGCGAATCTTGTTGATGCCGACAACGAAGCCAAACTTCCTCTTCGGAGTCAACGTGAATCTCTATCCCCTCAACGTCATCAGCCAGTAACCTCACCAGACGATCAAGGGTGACACCATCATCCAATCGTAGAACAACATTGATCACGTTGAGTTCCCGATTAAACCACGAACCTCTTCGATCCGCTCCTCAAGTTGCACTCGTTGGTTCGCATTGGTAACCCATGGAACACGAGCCGCGATTAATCCAAGAGCCTCGGCAGCGGTCGGATGATCGGCTTCACCTGCAATTCGTTCAACGATCTGACTAAGTTGTTCGGCGTCGGGTGTCACGTTTCTATCTGCCATCGGATGGACGCGTTCAGACGGAATACTTGGACTTTCATCCGATGAGAATTCTTCACGCACAGACATGACTTGAGCCTTCAAAATTTCGATCTGAGCTGGTGTATCCCAGGTGGTCTCCATGACCCAAAGGTCAGAGATATCAGCCTCAGCACGGCCGCTCAGCACGGCGCTTGCCGCAATAGCCCGTTGCATTCGGACGGCACGACGATCACTGAGGGGAATGCCTACTTTTCGCAGGCGAGTTACGAGCTCGACATAGGCCTTTTGAACACTCACCAGGCTTACGGCGGTTGCTTGTCGCTGCAGAGAGCGTATTTCGTCGACAGTTACGCCGGGCTCGATGGCTCGATGCTGACGACGCCAGCCTGCCTCGAGCACTTCTGAAAGCAATGCATCATCCACATTCTCGCACTGCACCCGCAACAAAAATCGGTCGTAGAGCGCAGACAACGCTTCATCATCGGGCAGCCAGTTGCTCGCTCCGACCGCCATCAACATAGGAAGTTTCATCGTTTCTCGCCCGCGGCGGAACACTCGTTCGTTGAGTGCCAAAAGAACGCTGTTGAGAATCGCACTGTTGGCATTAAAGAGTTCATCCAGAAAGACAAAGTCCGCTTCCGGAAGCATCCCCTCAACATTGGTAACGAGCTCTCCTTCTCGAAGTTTTCGCAAATCAAAGGGACCAAAAAGCTCACTCGGCTCGGTGAACTTTGTGAGCAGGTAGTCAAAGCTCCTTCCATCAATTCGCATGGCGAGCTCCTGCACGAGGGCACTCTTGCCGGTCCCTGGTGGGCCAAGAAGGAACGCATTCTCGCCCGCGACCAGAGCGACTGCCAAGACTTCAATGATTTCTCGCTTGCCAACCAGATCGCGACCTATCGGGTCGAGAACCTGTTCGCGAAGTCGTAGTGCAATATCGATTGAGTAAGTGCTATCGGTCATTGATCCAGTGTTCCAACACTTCGATGGACTGTGGTTCGGCTCCGTGACGTTCCTCGAACCAAGCCGCCAAACAAGGGTTATTTTTTACGATGCGCATGGACGTGGGATTGGTGCTTTCGCTCATACCACAGGACAGCGGCCAATCACCCGCGAGTCGATCGAGGGTCTTCGCAAGTGGATCGTCTTCCATGGCATGTTGAACTCGCTGCCGTAAATCCGGAAGAAATCCCATCATCAAATCCATTGACCAATGATCTTCAGAACGCTCACCGGAAGGTAGACGTTCCACAACAAAATCGGGCAGTTCAATCTGTTCCTCAAGTCGATCCGCACACATAGCCGCGACCCATCGAACGGCAAGTGATCCAGTCATCGCAGCATCGATGCACAATTCAGGCGCATTCGCCGGGGCATGGAGACGAGCGTTCTCATCGGCCGCCCTTAAAAGCGTTTCCGCTCGTCGATACTGATTGCTCGTTGGCCTGCTATGCATGCTCTCGTCTAAAACAACCGCGGATCCCTGTAACACCGCGTCGATGAAACAATCAATTGTCAACTGATGTTCTCCAGTTTCAACGCTCGAAGTTGTTTCATGTAGGGTTCCGCGTGCTTGGGTTCAATCGAGGCGATGTAACCCAGCATGCCTTCCAAATATGCAATGAAATCAGGGTGATTGTCGCGATTCTGGGCCATCAATCCCTCAGTTTGAGCTCGGTGAAAGATAGCGCGAATCCGACGTCTTTCTTTTCGAGGGACACCTTTTTGATCGTTTACGACAACCCCCGTAACCATCTGGCGTTGTTGCTTCCATTGAACACGGGTTTTCGACTCATTCACCTGGAACGACTCGTCTCGTGCAATGCCGCGAATCCGATGCAATAGATACCCAACTCGCTGAGCAGGTTCACCAGATGCTGAAAATGTCAGATCATCCGCATATCGAGTGTAGGTCCAATCCATTTTCTTGCATAAACCACTTAGACGCCGATCTAAAGACCTCGCGATGAGATTGCTGATCGCTGGAGAAGTGCATGCACCCTGGGGCAAAGCATGGCCTCCCGTTTGCACCCACAAAGATCGACCATCTTGATCTCTCTCTTTCTTGCGCGGGCAAGCGGTGCAAATCAACGCCAACAACTTCGCTACCTGGCCACTGTATCCCAATGAACGAAAAAGCCCGGCAACTCGCGGCAGAGTGATCGATGGAAAGAATTCCTTGAGGTCTACATTGAGGACAACATCCTGACCAACATGCTTATCAGCGGATGTCGCGATACTGCATCCCGAGACAAATCCATGCGCCGATTTATGAGTGCCAATATTCGAAAGAATTTCACGCAGCACAAATCTTTGAGCGCCCGCCAAGCCTGGCATGGGTGACGCAATTTTTCGTTCGCCACCCGAACGCTTTGGAATCTCGAATTCGTAGTAGTGAGGTGACCGTGTCCTCGGAAAGTGATGCACGAAGTAGCGCAAATGACTTGCCGCTAATCCCATTTGATCAGCTAGCTCAAAACCATTGCACACCGCAGGTAGACCCGACTGCTCAAGCAACTCTCGATCGGACTTCGTATCACTCAGACCAGAAGAAACACCCTTCCCAAGATAGTTGAACAGCGGCTTGGTTGGCTTTGGTCTTCGTCGACCGTATGAGATACGCGTCGCCATCCATTCATGGGTTTCAAGCTTCGACTTGCTAGCTTTGGTCCTTGGACGCGAAGCCTTTCTCTTTGGTTTATCACCGCCTAACAACCAAGCAGAAATGCGTTGACGCAAAGACATGAGCGACGTGATTCATAAAAGAGACCCCGGTTTCAAAATCACCGGGGCAACGAAAACGTCGTGAACTTCGCGGCCTGCAAGCACGTCAGCGTCTAGGAATTGACACGGATGTGCGCGAACGCAGGTTGAGCTTGCACCGCACATCCGTGTCAATTCCTAGACAGCGTAGTGTGAAGCAAGCGAGAGCAAAGCGATGTGCCACCACGGCGGATCGCCGCAGTCAAAGGTTCTTCGCGGCCGTCTCCGTTGCCCCGGATGACTACCTCAGTATAGCCATCATTCGACGAGCCCAGGCCCGTACTAAATCTGTTTTTGCTTCCACCATGATCCTCTCTAGCTCGACTACGCCCTGTTCCCGTCTCCAAAGCTCCTGATAGAAGCAACCTGGCAATCCCTCGACTAAATCCCCAAGTGTTAAACCTGGCTTTGGCACCACCCGATCAGAGGACCAATTCAGGTCAGGATGCAACCCAAAAGAAGTCTTCATGAGACACCAGGCAGAAAGCAACGATCCGTGGTTAGAGATCGTGGCTTCAGGTGTATGACGAAGCAGTTTCGACACACATCGAACATAACGATCCGAATCACCAGTCGCAGAGATTTGTTCCTTATCATCTTTGGCGATGCCTCTGATTGCCCGCCATAAAGTCCGCTGCAAATGTCGCCTTGTCGGTAATGAGAACAGCTCTCCAATCTGCAACCACCTACTCTGGCTGATACTGGCGTAGTTTCTCCACCGCCTTGCATCGGGCAACCTCAGACGCTGACGCCCCGGTCGCTGCAAACGACGCCAAGAAACACCGATCATGAAGCGTTTCCAATTGACAGATCGACGACACGCGTGATCGGTGTATACCGCTGCCGCGGCCAAAACGTCAATTTCTTGCCTCGACACCGCTCGATTGATCAAACGCCGAACGATCAGCTCGTGCCCCAGTGCAGGTTCACATTTCTCAAAGTATCGCACCGCTTCACGTCGTGCCCATACCGTTTGGCTCTCGCCCCAAGCTTCCGCAATCTTCAACACGGAACTGGGATCGTGAATCTGCATCACATCACCCAGGAAGCGATAATCACGTAGACGCAATCGGTTGAGCGTGTCCGATAGGTTGATCTCACTTTGGACTGTTCGTGACGACAATCGATGCACCAATTTGTTTGGAACGCGACGTTGAACCAAGAATTTCCTGGCAAACAACGGCTGAGGCCCAGCCGCTTACGTCTATCTTATCAGACAGCGCCTCCATGAAGACTGCGACCTACCGATTACATCAATGCACTGGACGCGATACGAAGATACAGCTCCTGATCAGATAGGCGAAACAAGCCCGGTCGCTTTAACACTTGACGCGGCATCTTAGAATGGACGCTCTGTACACAACCCGACGAGCTGGCAAGGGAAAGCCCATCTATTGCGCGAACGAGCAAGCAAGAGGCTTTGCATGCCTCATCAAACATCCGAGTTTGCTCATTCAACGACCGGTTTAGCTACCCCCAAACGTCAGTTCACCACTTGAGAATGAGCTGCCAAAGTTATCCGCCAATGTGGCGACCTGTCGGATCGCCGACAGGACTTGTGGCTCACTCAGTGGTGAAAGAGGATGAATGAATGCAGACCACAGATAGTCATCCGTCATCGCGTATCGGGCATCCAACGCTCGATCGAAGTTTGACTGTAAAAGTGTCATTGCAAGATCCGAGTCGACATCTTTTGCCTCAATGATTGGGGCGATGACCCTCATTCGATCGTGGAACTCGTCGGTAATGATGGTCAGGAGGCGACTCTGAAACTCGATATGCCAAAACCCATCAGACCCTTCAATGACTTTGGTGTGGGCACCTAAAATTCTCCCCAAAGCTTGATTGTCGAACGCCATCGGCGCGATCATCGGTTCG
>JBCCKZ010000300.1:0-6809 GCA_039027135.1 Planctomycetota bacterium | reverse complement strand
TGAATCGCTTCGCCCACGCCCGGCAGCCTATGGTCCGTGGTTGGCGAAGGCTCCGGCCGGAACGACAACCGATGATACGCGGCACAAGGTGGTTCTGATGAGAGCCCTTGAGAGCCTTCGTTCAAAGGGGCAGAAGCTGACCTCGATTGACTCACAAGGCCTAGCGCAAGCTTACCTCGACTACGAAGTTGCCGGCGAAGATGAGATTCGTAATCAACTTAAAAAGCATGTTGAAGAGGGGTTTCGGGAGTATCGATACGCCGCCCGTTGGATTTTGGGCCAGCGGGAACCGTCCGTTGCAAAGCCCGTAGAGCGTCTGTGGGCGGGCATCGACAATTGCTCGGGACAGATGATGTTGCCGCCACTGGCTTGCATGTACCCTGGTAAGCCTGGCGAGGCGTATCGAAAGGCGTTCCAAATTGATTTTATCGATGCTCCGGGAGCACGTGACATGGCCGCCGCCTGGCTTGCGGGATTGGCGGCTGTTCTCGGTGAGAAAGAGACCGATCCAGCTCGCCAGAGATGGAGTGTTCTTTGGGATGCAATGCGATCGACAGATCCATTTGAATTTTCAAAGACTCCCTTTGCCGGCCGACCGCTGCATCGCTGGATGGATCTAGCGATGGACGTGGCCGAGCGTGCGAATGGGCGACCTTGGCGTCTCTTTGAGCTGTTGGAAACGGATGGGCGTCCACTTTATTGGTGGGATGCCCATTACACGTTGTTGGTCCCGATTTCGATCCTTGTTTTTTGTCAATACAAGCCGCTTGCGGCGATGCGATTAACGATGGATTTCGGCCATGACTCCGATTCCTATTTGCAAACGCTCGGATGTATGGTGGGGGCTGTCTATGGCGAAGGCATTTTCGACAAAGCGATGCGATCGGCGATCGATGCGGATATGGCTCGGCAGTACGGCGCCAGTATCGAAAGTTGGATGGCGGTATTCTCAGGGGCGTGAGACATTAACAAAACAACGCTCCGTCTCATCTCTCGTTTGAAAGGCCTCGAACCAGGTGTCATCCTTCGCGAATCCCATTGAGCTTGATCCGACCGAAACCGATACCGCCCAGCGTTTGCTTGAATCGATCCGGTTTCTTGAATCGGGGGAGTCAGTCGAGTCTATTGGACAGCCGGGGGATGGGAACATGAATCTGACACTTCGAGTGCAGACTGACCGGCGTAGTTTTATCGTCAAGCAGGCTCGGCCGTGGGTGGAAAAGTACCCAAGCATTCCCGCGCCACTTGATCGTCATGATCACGAGGTGGCATTTTATTCTCGCATCAGCGAATTTGACTCCGTACGTGATTGCATGCCTAGGTTGTTGGCGCATGACGCGACCAATCATCTGATCATCCTAGAAGACGTGTCGCCGGCAAATGATTGCAGTATTTGTTATCGCGCATCCAATGGTTCGGCCATGCTTTGGCGATGGCTTCCCGGTCTAATAAATTGGCTCGAGGATCTGCACTCAATTGAAGTTGCCGGGACACCACTGAAAAATTCTGCCCTCCGGCAGCTGAACCACGACCACATGTTCAGTCTGCCATTTCAAGCTGAACCGTTAATTGATCTTGATCAGGTGACTGCGGGTCTAGCCGAAGAACAAAAGCGAGTGGCGAATGATCGACTGCTCACCGATCGTATCGCTGAGCTAGGCCAACAGTACTTGGAACCTGATTTTTCTTCGAGCAGGCTCCTGCACGGAGATTTCTTTCCAGGAAGCTGGATGGTCTTGGAATCTGGGCAAGGTGCCGAGCAGACAAGGGGGCAACCGAGGATCTTCATTATTGACCCCGAGTTCTGTTTTACGGGGCCACCCGAGTTCGACTGGGGCGTTCTACAGGCGCACTTTGTGTTTACCGGAGAAGAGATTCCCGCGAGTTTGATCCCAGAGAGCTTGGATCAATCTTTGCTAAACGGTTTCGCTGCGGCTGAAGTCTTGAGGCGGCTACTCGGGGTGGCTCAGCTACCTCTTGAAAAGACGCTCGATGAAAAGGTCGCTCTCGTCGATTGGGCCGTCGAATCGCTTCGCTAGGTCTAGCGTCTGTGGCGGATCGCGTTTGATTTTCGGTTTGAACGCGATGCTTGTGCTTGACTGGCGGTGGTGCGGCTTCTCCAGTTGTTTCGCTTAAACTCAATACTTGTCTGACCAAGTAGTCGTTTAAGCCTGCCGGACGAGATCGTTTCGTTTGATCTTGAGAATGTCGAATATTGGATCGATGTCTTCGAGAAATCGACTGGCGTCAACGGGATAGCCGGCGGTCGGTTTGGGGGCCTTGTCCTTCTTGGATGCTCTGCGGAAGTACTCGTTGAAGACCATCATCAATAGTTCACGTTGAAACTTTGCGAAGTGAGAAGCGGCAGCAACTGGTGTGAATCGATCACCTTTCACTGTGAAGTGAAAACGTAGCGATGTGTTCTCGATCTTTATTTGATAGATGCTCAGGTGTTTTGATTCCGTGCAAACTTCGATCGGATGTTCATGAAAGACATGCTGCAGAACACCAGCGTATCGTTTTCGGCCACCATGCCGGTCACAAAAAACATCGATGCAACATGAATGCGATGAATGTTCAGTGGGGATCGAAACAGCGACTCTTCGCACCAGTGCGATGGTTGTTTCGGACAGAAGGTCAGACTTGTTGCGTCCGGTGTCGTACCACTGATTGAAGCGGCGTGCGGTGACGATGCGACTGGCTATGGATGTTAGTTTTGGATGAGGTTCGTTGTTGCTCAAGGTCCATGTGTCCTGGAGCATTTCGACGACGGAATCTTGGCAATGTGCCAGAACGCTGTTGTCGGAAACTGATTCGCAAAGCCAAGGTGTTTCCCTTAGGTCGTCAGCGTCGTCAGGTGCGATCTCTTGAAGCCAATCGGCAATTCTCGTGCTCGATTGTGTGTGCGCTGCCAAATGGCTCAATGCGGCGACTGTCTTAGCGATCGGTTGTGATTGGAAGTCTTGCCACCGAAGCGTTAGCGGCGTTGCCTGTTGGCAAGGCTTGGGCTTGTAGACTGCTTTGGAGTCGTTGATCGCATAGGACGCACGGTCAAAGACGAATGGTTGTTGAAATCGATGAAAGAGTTTCGCGAGATCGACGTCGTGATCGTCTTTGCTTTCTGGGGTGGGTAGCTCCCATGCCGTGGCGGCGATGACCAGCGGACCTAGCGTCGGACCGTATCCGGCCTCGTCTGTTGCAATGAGATGGGTGGGGAGCCAGGGGCGACTCATCGTGGACGCTTGGGTCGATCCCCGTTGCTGCTGACGCGATTTCGCGAAGCGACCAGAGTGATGATGCGGCCCGATTGGACAACCCGCCCTTGTTCGTTGATGAGCTCACGTTTCCAAACAACGCGTCCAGCTCGTCGTCCGTGAGGGGTGACTTCTAAGACTTCAGTGCGAACTCTGACCCGATCTTCAAAGAAAATAGGCGCCTCGAACTTCCAATCTTCCACTCCCACCAATGCCAAGGTTGCCATACGAGGGTTCTCGCTCGACAGTCCCGCCATCACGCCTAGTCCTAAAAGACCGTGCACGACAGGTTCGCCGAATGGAGAGTTGGATACCTGATCATGCAGCCCCGTGTGATCGCCGGTCAAATCGGCAAACTGCTCGACATCATTCGAAGAAATCGAGCGAGAGGCTGAGGTCCAGTGGTCACCGGCTTCGATGTCTTCCCAGTAGAGTAGCGGCTCGCTGTCCTGGGCAGCCAGCACCTTCGGACTTTGAGGCTTCGATTGATGGCCTGGTGATGCGACATGAGCTCGGGATTTGCTCGAGACGTCATCCAATGCGTCTAGCTTGCGTGTTGTCGCGTCCAAAAACAGGTTCCCGCCGGTGTTTTGCTATCAAGAACCCGAATGATGGGGGACATTCAGGAATCATGAAAGCGGCATCTTAGCGGACTCTTCCGTTTCGGTCATGATCGC
Source organism: Planctomycetota bacterium (assembly GCA_039027135.1). Classification (GTDB taxonomy): domain Bacteria; phylum Planctomycetota; class Planctomycetia; order Pirellulales; family Pirellulaceae; genus Rubripirellula. The sequence continues at coordinate 2,878 of JBCCKZ010000300.1, read as the reverse complement.
CAGCCGTCTGTGAGGATTAGGAAATACTGCCGGGGCTCGACCGAGATGATTCTTCGGCTCGATCGACGACTGCGTGGGCCACGCCATCAACAGGCCCCAGGTAGCCGCATAGTTGAAAGTCAGTCGACGGGTGCCGCTCCTTAGCTTCGTTCGTTTGCCGGTCGATGGCGTCGTAGAGCCTCCCCTGTAACAAAAGGTGAGGATAAACGACAACTCGCCGAATAGTTGGGCTGGCCGCGACTTGGTCGAGAACGTCGGGGAGGCGGGGCTCGGCCATGGCATAAAAAGCCGTTTCCCAGTGCTTCAGGTCGAGACGTCGAGCCACTACTTCGGATAGGACACGCATATCGCTTTTTGCGCAGGGGTCGTAGCTTCCGCGTCCCACCAAAACCAAGGAGGTGTGATCAAGGTCGCACTCGGATAGCTCAGTCGCAATTCGGCTTGCGGCAAGTTCAACAATCGCCGAATGCCGCGATAAAGGGCGGCTCTGGGATGTGGTCACGCCGGGATGCCGCTGGACGCATTGGGCAATGATATCTGGGATATCTGACTTAGCGTGACCGGCTGCGAAAAGCAGAAGGGGGGCGACTTCAATGTGGCGGCAACCGCGGGAGACCAGCTGATCGAACGCGTCGGAAATAGAAGGCTGTTGAAATTCAAGCAGTCCACAGGCGACGGGTTTTGGATCGACGAGGCTCTCGATCACTCGGCCCAGCTCAAAGAACTGAGAAGTTCCGGCGGGGTCTCGAGTGCCATGGCCGGCCAGGAGAAGGCCGGGCTCCGCGAATTCGTGCCCGTCGCTCAATGAGGCTTCTCTATTTTCATTGGACGGCTTCCGAGTCGGCGTAGCCGGCGTCGGTGAGCGAGGCAATAGCGGCTTCGAGGTCGAAGTTTTCACCGTGGTTAATAATCACTTGAGGGTTAAATGATCCATCGTCGGGCTGCTCGGCAAGCTCAACCAATGCCACGTTTCCATCAGCTTCGAGGTTCTCTTTGACTTTAGGGAAGCAGGCGAACTGGCAATGCATGTCCGGCACCAGCAGCGTGGTCTGCTCGCTTGCACCTACCGGTGTGACCTCCCCGTTGGCAACGGTTGTTTGGTTGGGTTGATTGTCTGTGCCGGTGGACGCGATCCCAGCAGCGATACCGACTGCGGCAACAACGGCGACTAGGTAAAAGACGGGCTTCATTTTGATTCCAAGTGGGTGGGTTATCCGGTGTAATCGTCCTCATTTTAGATGAGGCTACAACGCCGCGAAATACAAGGTTTTTGTTGGTCAACAGACGATTGCGACTTAATGTCGCTCGCATGCCGGTCGGCATTGCCACGTTTGTCTTTAGACGGTCATACTACCGCGGCAAGGGCGGAATCAATCCAGCCTTCACGCAGTTGATTCATTCTATTCTTTCGACCGCGACAAACCCTGAGTGCGAAACGGTTCGTTCGACAGGATGCGGCTTTCGAAATCAGGACTATGCAACGATTCCTCTTTCCCCGTTGGACAAATCCCTTCCTCGTCGTGCTAGGGCTCGCCGCTGCTACTGGCGGCGTATTTGCCGGCGTGATGGGCGGTTTAGTTACCGATCCAGAGACGCTGAACGTTGGGTACGCTCCCGTTCAGCCGGTGCCTTTCAGTCACGCAATTCACGCGGGGCAACTGAAGATGGATTGCAGGTATTGCCACAATACGGTCTTTGAGGCAGCTCACGCGGCGATTCCTCCGACCGCGACCTGCATCAACTGTCACTCACCGGAGAACGATCAGGGTATTGCCGCTTTGGCTGCTGTTCATGCCGGATCGGATAAGCTCGAGCCGATTCATGAGTCTTGGGAAACAGGGCGAAGTGTCGCATGGAAGAGGATTCATAACCTGCCCGAGTATGTGTATTTCAATCACGCAGCACACGTGAACAGCGGTGTTTCTTGCGTGACTTGCCATGGACGCATTGACCAGATGGAGGTCGTCTACCAGGCGAAGCAGCTTTCGATGGCCTGGTGCATCACGTGCCATCGTAATCCTGATGAGCACTTTAGGCCCAAAGACAAGGTGACCAAGCTCGATTGGGAGTTTGAGAGCGAGGAGGCTCAGGCTGAGTTCGCATCCAATTGGAAGGAAGAAAATAAGATCAATCCCCAAGTCCATTGTGCGGTCTGTCACCGATAGCAATTCCAGCCTGTGGGTGCGTTGCTCGCAGGCTTAACTGAACTTCAAGAAACGTTTATTACTTGTCCCGCCCCATGACCGCCGACATGTCATCAGCCGCCGCCAATGACAGCGCCGCTCCAAAGTCCAAGCCGGCTTACTGGCGTAGCCTGTCGGAACTGCGAGATAGTGAGGACTTCCAGGTCCATCTAGATCGCGAGTTTCCAGTCGCCGCTTCGGAGTTTCCCGAAGGTGTTTCGAGGCGTCGTTGGATGCAGTTGATGGGTGCGTCGATGGCGATGGTCGGCGTTGCGGGCTGCCGATACCCTGAGGAAGAGATCCTTCCTTTCGTGATCCGCCCCGAAGGACGGGTTCCTGGCGAAACCTATTTGCGAAGTACTAACTTCGAGCTTGCCGGTCGGGTCTACAACCTGCTGGTTGAGAATTTTGATGGTCGGCCGCTGAAGGTTGAAGCCAACGGCGATCATCCTTCGGGCTCGTGCACTGATACCTACAGCCAAGCGGCGATCCTGGAACTCTACGATCCCGATCGGGCTCGTGGCAAAGATGCGGCGATCTGGCGTCGCGGTACCGAACGTCGTGAAGCGGTCTCATGGGAAGACTTCGATGCCTTCGGGCAGCAGCTTCTTGATAACGCCGGTGATGGCTCTGGCTTTGCATTTGTGATGGCGCCCACGCACTCGCCTTCGTTGATTCGAATGCTTTCAAAGCTT